>NZ_RZSB01000347.1:0-6123 GCF_004023285.1 Mesorhizobium sp. M2A.F.Ca.ET.067.02.1.1 | reverse complement strand
TGGCAGGACGATCCGGGGGACCGGTGGGCAACGGTGCGCATTGAGGGCTATGAGACGCCGGTCAAGTTGAAGGCGGTCCACTTCTATCCCTTCGATGATTACGACATTGCCCGATCGCAAAGCGCGGTGCGTTGAAACTGGATCCAGGCGACGCGCTTCAAGTCCCTGTTTCGATGCATGTCGTTGTTGTCCCGGAACCGCGCTTCCGGGCGGCTTGCATCAATGCGACATCAAGACCGGCAGACGCAGATTCGACAAAATCCCCTCCGTCGCGCCGCCAAGCGCAAAGTCCCTCAGGCGGGAGTGGCCCCAGCCACCCATGACCAGCAGGTTGCCGCCGACTTTAAGGGCATGCTCCTGCAGGGCGACGCCAATTTCACTGTCGCCAGTCTGAATGGACTGGGCCTTCGCACGCAGCCCGCGCGCCGCAAGTCCATGCGCAAGGCGTTCAGCAATATCCTTGCCTGGCAGCACCTTCTCATCGGTCACGCTCACGATCGATATAGCCGATGCGCGTTCCAGGAACGGCTTCGCGTCGGCCACTGCCCTTGCAGCCACGCGGCTGCCGTCCCAGGCGATCACCACGTTGTCGAGCGCACCGACATCTTCGTCACCCGGGAGAATCAAGGCCGGCCGGCCGGAGCTGAACACGACCTCCTCAGCGGTCATGCGGATGGACTCGGTATCCCTCGCCCATCCCACCATGCAGAGGTCGAAATAGCGGCCCTCCCGGGCGGCAGCTTCCCCTAAGAACGCGGGCTGCGCTTTCAACTCCTGAGTGGTCAGGGTAACTTTGCACCGCGCGGCTTCGGCCGCGACATTCTCCAGCAGGGCCTTGCCGCGATTCCTGCTGGCAGTCTCGACCTCACGGATCTTGGCAGGGAGGTCGAGCAGGAAGCTGGACAGCGCGTTGGAAACGTCCGGAATGTCGACATTGATGACCGCCGCATCCAGCGTGGCGCCAAGCTGCTTGGCCACGGCCACCGCATTCGACGCGATCTTCGGCGCCGGCGGGTCCGGATAAGTCGGCAGGAACAGGGATGCCAGCATCTGCATAGCTTGTCTCCTTGGATCTTATGCCCGCCTGGCGGACATGGAATGCGGTGACTACTCAGTTCGACAGCAGCCTGTGGAACGAGCCCGATCCGAGCAGGGATCGCGTCGCGCCCCCGAACGCCCATTCGCGGAACCGGCTATGGCCATAACCACCGGCCACAATGAGATCGGCCCCGATTCGATCAGCTCCAGCGATAATCGAGTCGCCCACCGAGCTTCCCTCGCTTTCGAGCAGTTGGGACCGGGCTTTCACACCATGCCTCATGAGGAAGCGCACCACGTCCGCCGCGCCATCCCGCGCGACGAGCGTTCCTTCCTCGGCCGCATTGAAAACGGTCACTTCCTTGGCGTTGCGCAGGAAAGGCATCGCGTCGACCACGGCCCGCCGCGCTTCGCGGCAATCCTTCCAGGCGACCATGATCCTCTCACCCTTGAAGGAGGCGAGATCGTCGGCCGCAAACAGAACCGGCCTGCCCGCGGAAAGCACCAATGCTCCCGGATCCACGGTCCTTCGGAAATCGCCGGCGGCAGCCGCGGCCGGCGCTCCGGTGATCACCAGATCGGCCGCCCGCGCGTGCAGCGCCACGGCGCGCGTAGGGTCGTCGAGTTCCGCATGCCAGGATGCGCGCTCGTTGTCACCGGCGACGGCGAGGAACTCCTCCTTGAGCTTGCTGATACGATCCTCGATCTCGAGCGTCCGGTGACGCAACACCTCGGCCACAGCCGGAGAAGACTCGCTCGGCGACACCAATGTGGAGGGCTCGGCAGCCGCCAGCGCGATCAGATCCGCTTCGAACTTCCTTGCGACCTGCTGCGCGAAAATCAGCCGCGGCGTTGCCGGGGCGTCGATATCGAGCTGGACCAATATCGTCGTGTAGATCATATCCGGGCTCCATCAGAGACGGGTAGACCAGCACGGCCGAAAGCGTCCCGCTTTGATGTGCATCAACTTCGGTTCAGTCGGGAGAGGACAGGCCGAGAGCATCGAGTCCGGCCGCAAGGTGATCGCCCAACAGCGGGTTGCCGCAAAGATAGTCGGCCGTGTGCCTGTTGTGAGCGTAGGCGGCCTGCTGACGAACCTCGTCCCAATCGCCCGCCTTGCCGTCATCCCTGCCGAGCCATGTCAACGCCACGAGGTCGATCTGCTCGTCGACGGAGAGATCCGAGATCAGCGACCCAAGCTCTTCGCGCACGGGGTCATCATCATGATCCTGAAGCACCGCGACTTCGCCGTCGTCCGTGGGATTGGAGCCCGCATCCGGCTCGGTGACGGCGACCTTGACATCGAATCCATGCGCCTTGGCGATTATGAAACAGACCTTGCCGACGGAGATCGCCAGCTCAGGAGCCTCGGCGTCCTCACTACCGATTCCGCGTTTCATCCGATACCTCCTCTTGCGCCGTCAGCGCTCTCCTCCGTCATTGGCCGAGGCTCCCGATATAGGCGATGATCGCCTCGATCTGATCCGGAGAGGCCACAAACTCGGGCATGTCCGGATGGCCGGTGGAGATTCCCTCGGCCAAGGCTTCCTGCAGGTCCTCGATCGGATAGCGGCGGTGCAGTAGACGAAAAGGCGGGGCATCGGGATGGGTGCTTTCGCCAGTCCGGCCGACTGCGTGGCACCGCGCGCAGTTTGTTTCGACCAGCCTTTTGCCATAGGCAACCTGCAGATTATCGCCCGCCCAAGCCGACGATGCGAAAACGATAGCAAACGGCAGAACCTTGAGCGCTGTTCGACGTTTCATGGCTGCTGAATAGGTCTTGAGCGGACGCCGCGCCTTGACCTCGCTCAAACGGCTGGAACGCAGCTACCGCTCGAGGACATACGTGCCGGGCGCCGCGCAAACCGTCTTCAAGGCGCCCAGGGCATCGCCCCGGTCGGCCGCGACCTCACGGCTGGAATGACCGGCCAGCCATTCGACCCAGGCCGGCCACCAGGAGCCATATGTCACGGCCGCCTCTTTTGCCCACTCGTCCGGGCGGGGACGAATGGCGGCATGGCGGAAACTGAGCCTTTTATAGGACCGGTTGGGGTGTCCGGGCTCCGACACGATACCCGCATTGTGCCCGCCGGTGGTCAGGACGAAGTCGATGTCGGTGTCCAGGAGATAGGTCAGCTTGAATACCGACCGCCACGGCGCGACGTGGTCCGTCTCGGTGCCGACCGCGAACACTGGGGCTCGAATGTCTTCCAGATGAACAGGCCTTCCCTCGACACGAAAGCGTCCCTCGACAAGGTCGTTGTCCAGATAGAGCTGCCGCAAATATTCCGACTGCATGCGAAACGGCATACGGGTTGAATCGGCATTCCAGGCCATGAGGTTGGTCATCGGAGCGCGCTCGCCGAGCAGATATTCGCGCACCATGCGTGACCAGATCAGATCCTGCGAGCGAAGCATCTGGAAAGCGCCAGCCATGCGGCGCTGGTCGAGGGTGCCTTCCACCCACATCACGTCCTGGAGCAGCGTGATCTGGCTCTCGTCCATGAACAGGCCGAGCTCGCCCGGTTCTTCGAAATCGACCTGCGCCGCGAAAAGCGACAGGCTGGCCAGGCGGTGGTCGCCGTCACGGGCCATTGCCGACGCCGCTATCGACAGCAGCGTCCCGCCAAGGCAGTAGCCCACCGCGTGAATCTGGCTGCTTCCCGTCGCTGCCTCGACCGAGTCCATGGCCGCCATCGCGCCGAGCTGGCGATAGTCGTCGAGCGATACTCCGGCCTGGTCGCTGCCCGGATTGCGCCAGGAGATGCAGAAAACCGTATAGCCGCTCTGGACAAGATAGCGGACCAGCGAGTTCTCCGGTGAAAGATCGAGGATGTAGTATTTCATGATCCAGGCGGGGACGATGAGGATCGGCTCCTCCTTCACGGTGTCCGTCATCGGCGCAAAACGGATCAGCTCGATCAGTTCATTGCGAAAGATCACCTCGCCCGGTGTGGCGGCGACCTCGATGCCCGGCCGGAAGTTTTCCACGCCAGCCGGCGGCTTGCCGTCGGCCAGACGCAGCAGGTCGTCGATCAGATTGCTGGCGCCGTTGACGAAATTGGCGCCATTTTTCCGCAAGGTCCTATCGATGACCTCGGGGTTGAGCGCCGGGAAGTTGGAAGGAGAGACGGTATCCAGGATCTGCCGGCTGTAGAACTCGACGAGGCGCTCATGCCTTCTGGTAACGCCTGGAAGTCCGCTGGTGGCGTTGTGCCACCATTGCTGGGAAAGCAGGAAGGCTTGCTGCGCGGCGTTGAAGGGGAATGACTGCCACGCCTGATGCTGGAACCTTCTGTCTTGCGGCAGGGGTGTGATGGTCGGCGCAGCGGTCCCCATTCCAAGCCCGCAGCGAAAAAGAAAATCATTCAACCTGACGAGCTTCTCGACCGCCTTGGTGGAGACCTCCGCCTGCTTGCCCGGTGATGTGGACAAGTGCAGCAGCCAGTCCTGCCAGGCCTGCAGGAGGCTGATCGGCGAAATGCCCGCGGTGAAGGCCGCTACCAGAGCATGCGAGAGCCTGTCGACATCGCGATAGACGCTTGCGCTTTCTTCGTCCGGCAATAGCGGCGCCGGGGCCGCGGCCATCACCTCGGTGCCCATGGAGCCCTGCGGCGTCCCCGGATCTTCCGCCATGTCATATCTGCTCCAGGCGGAGGACCGATCGGCGGCTGGCTTCCAGCTTTTCCCTGATGGCGACATTTCAGGCGGGAAGCGTTGCCGCGGCCATGTCGTTCATCGTTGCTTCCGCCTCCTTGCGGACTTGCCCGGCTGTCTCCGAAGCCAGCTTGGCGCCGATGGAAGCGAATTTGCCGGCTTCCTTCGCATAGTCGGAGGTGGCGTTCTGGACGAAATTCACGAACACGTCGAACGCATCGACGAACTCGTCACCGCCGGTCAGCTCCTCTACAAGCTTCAGGTCATCCTCGAACCGCCGCTTGAGGAAGGACACGCCTTCGATCTGGTAGCGCAGCAGCGCGCGGACCGAATGCGCCTGCATCGCGGCGGCGGCTCTTACGAATTTCTGGCCGGTGTGGGCGAAAGGGAGCAGCTCGGGCGCCCGAAACTCTTCTGGATTCCACATCATGGTGTCTTTCCCTTCGCTTCTCGCTTCAATTCTGATTTTGGGTGATGCGGCCGTGAGCGGCGCCCAAAGCCGTGGCTTGCGGACAAGCCTTTGCTTCGCCGGAACGACGCCCGCTCGAAATAGATCGCGGCTCCGGCGATGAAGCCGAGGCAGAGCACGGCGCCCCATAGCAGGAAATCTTCAGTGACCATCAACGAGCCCCTTTGGCCGTCCTGGCCGAACATCGCAGGTGCCGCGCAAGCTGGCATTGATCATGATCAATCCGGCCCGGCATGCCGGCTTTGACCCTGATCAAGGCGAGTGACGCCAATGCCCGCGACAAGTCCGGGACAACAAGCCCACAAGCCCACCCGCAGACGCAAAGCGAGGGACGGATATGAAGGAATTGCCGCTTGCCGATGTCTACCGGCTGATTGAGCCCGGTCCGGTCGTCCTGCTTTCGACGCGGTCCAGGCAAGGCCGCTCGAACATCATGACGATGTCCTGGCACATGATGGTGGAAGTCGCGCCGCCAATGATCGCCTGCGTCGTGTCAAGCAATGACCTCTCCTTCTTCGCCTTGCGTCAAACCAGGGAATGCGTGATCGCGCTCCCTGCCGTCGGCCTTGCGGAGAAGGTCGTGAAGGTCGGCAATTGCTCTGGCCGGGACACGGACAAGTTCGCGACCGCATGGTTCACGCCGCTTCCCGCCGAACAAGTATCGGCGCCGCTGGTGGCCGAATGTTTCGCCAACCTAGAGTGCCGCGTGGTCGATACGCGCCTGGTCAACAGACACAATCTCTTCCTGCTGGAAGTCGTCAAGGCTTGGATCGATCCGCAACAGCCGAGGCCAAAAACCATCCATCACATCGGGCATGGCACCTTCGTGGTCGATGGCGAGGTCATCCATTTCGAATCCCGGATGCCTTGAAAGTCGGGGGCGCGGCTTAGAAACGACTTTGATCCACATCAAGGCGCGCATGCTCGTCGGACATAGGGTTTGGTTCATCGAGAAGGAT
>NZ_RZSB01000346.1:0-6150 GCF_004023285.1 Mesorhizobium sp. M2A.F.Ca.ET.067.02.1.1 | reverse complement strand
GTAGAGACGACCGTCGATCTGGCGGAGGACGGGGGCTGCAGCCTCGTCGCTGAAAGGGCGCGACGGTGTCGTCTCGATCGCCGCCAGCACCGCGTCAATGGCTGCCCCGAAAAAGACGCTGCGCACCGGGACGGTCTCGCCGGTCTCCTGCGGGGCAGGAGGCGCGGACTCAGTCGGCTCGGTGGCCATCCAGATCATGCCAGCCGTCTCGACCGTCTGGAGGACCGGCACCCTAATGCTCCCCGGCACGTCCAGCTCAGGATGAGCCGGGATGTAGCGGCACTGCCCGGCCGTGTCGTACTGCCAACCGTGATAGAGGCAAGCGATGTGGTCGCCGCGCACGAAGCCGAAGCTGAGCTTCATGCCGCGATGCGGGCAGCGGTCTTCCCAGACATGCGGTGCGCCGCTGTTGTCGCGCCAGACGACGAACTCCTTACCGTCGATATGCGTGCCGGCCGAGCTCCCCGGCTCAATCGAAGCCGACAGTGCGACCGGATGCCAGACACCCGCGGTGGTCATCGTTCTTGTTCCCCATTGGAAATGCTGTGGATTCTGGTGCGCTCATAGTCGAGCACGAGGCAATCGAGCGGGCCGAGGCTGCACGCCATCTCGAACGCGTCGACGAGGTCGGGCTGGCCCGAGACTTCGACGGTGAAGCGGTCGGCGGCGACGCTCCTGATCGCCATCTTCAGGTCGAGCTTCTCCGCCCGCCGGTCGCAGAACGCGGCGAAGCTGGGCGGCACCAGCCGTCCGATGAAGGACAGCCGGGCGGTTTCGGTCGAGACCACCTTCACTCCAGCCCTCGCTGCTTCATCGCACCACGCACGCTGCCTACAATCCCAGCCATTTGCACAATTTTTAAGCAATATTGCCTTCTGTCTAATTAGGCATCATTTTGGGGCTTGTGCAAGCCAAATTTCCCTGACATCTGTTGCGTAAGGGAGAATGGAAGGCACGGAAAACGACGAAAAAGTCGAACAACTTCGTGTTGAATAGGTGTCCCGCAACGGCCTGAAAGAGCCGGAAGGGAAATGAGGCAGATGGCGCCGTCAGCGACATTGTGCCTCGGAATGGGGAAGGCTGATGTCTTTGGCGAGCTTCGTTCAGCAGCTGCCCAAGGTCGAGTTGCATCTGCACCTCGAGGGCGCCGTTTCCGCCTCTACCTTCGCCGATCTCGCCGCTTTGAATTCGGTCGCGCTGCCCAAGCCGACAGCTGAGCTGTACAGCTACGACAACCTGCCCGACTTCCTGAAAATCTACGACCTGGTCTGCGCCTCGATCAAAAGCGCCGCGGACTTCTCGAGGGTTACCTTCGAGGCGCTGGAGCGCTGCGCGATCGCCGGGGCGCGCTACGTCGAGCTCTTCTTCAGCCCGCATGCGCATCTCGCCCACGGCGTTTCCTACTCCAACATGCTCGCCGGCGTTCTCGACGGGATGCGGCGCGCCAAGGAAAAATATGGCGTCGTCTGTAAGCTCATTCCCGCACACAGCCGCGAGCTCGGACCGGAACGCGGCGAGCAGTTCCTGGATATGGTGCTGGCCGAGCGCGTGCCCGACGTGATCGGCATCGGCCTTGACTACAACGAGGCGCCGTTTCCGCCGGCTCCCTACGCGACGATGTACGAGCGCGCGCGCTCAGAGGGGCTGAACGTCACCGCCCATGCGGGCGAATCCGGCCCGGCCGAGAACGTTGCCGACAGCATCGACCTGCTCGGCGTGCGCCGCATCGACCACGGCTACCACGTGGTCGACGATCCCGCGCTGGTCGAGCGCTGCAAGGAAGCCGGCATCGTCTTCACCTGCTGCCCGAGCACGACGCTGGCAACCACGGTCTGGCGCGACCTTGCGGCTCCTGGCCACGCGATTCGGCGCATGATCGAGGCTGGCCTCAACGTCACCATCCATTCCGACGATCCGCCGATGTTCGCCACCACGCTCGACCGCGAATACGCGCTGGTCATGGACAATTTCGCGCTCTCGCCGGAGGCGCTGAAGAAGATCGCGCTCGCCGGCCTCGAGGCCGCATGGCTCGACAACGAAACCAAGCAGGCATGGATGTCCGAATGGTCGGCGGAAATCGATGGCCTGCTGAAAACCGAACTCCTCCCAAACTGACCGCCGTGTATCGCGCAAAGGATAGAACATGATCAGTATCGAGAAGCTTTCCCGCCGTGGATTCCTCAACATGGGCGCCGCCGCCGGCGCCTCGCTCCTGCTGCCCAGGACGGGCCTCGTCGGCGCCGCGCGCGCGGCCGCGCCATTGCCAGCCGTCGCCGAAGAGAATGCCGTGATCGGCTTTGGCCATGTCGGCCCGGTCACCGACGAAGGCTGGACGTGGGCGCATCACCAGGGCGTGCTGGCCGTACAGAAGGCGTTCCCCAAGCTGAAGAAGGTGCTCGAGGTGGAGAACGTGCCGTATTCGGCGGATGCCACCCGTATCTACCGCCAGTTCGTGAGCGAAGGCGCCAATCTCATCTTCGACACATCCAGCACTGGCGACTTCCTGCACGAGGTTGTGAAGCGGGCGCCCGACGTCGGCTTCATGGAGTGCGACGGCCGCACCACGATGGACAATCTCGGCTGGTACTATCTCAACCATTGGTACCCGACCTATGTGCTGGGTGTTGCCGCCGGCCATCTCAGCAAGTCCGGCAAACTCGGCTATGTCGCCTCCTTCCCGGTTCCGTCGGTGTTCAGCGGCACCAACGCCTTCCTCCTGGGCGCGCGTTCGGTCAATCCGAATGCCACGCTGCAGGCGGTCGTCATCAACTCCTGGTTCGACCCGCAGGCCGCCGCGCAGGCCGGCACCGCGCTCATCGACAATGGCTGCGACTTCCTGTTCGGCATCATGGACGAGGCCGCCTATCTGCAGGTCGCCGAGAAGCGCGGCGTCTGGGCAGCGATGTGGAACACCGACATCCGCCGCTACGGTCCGAACGCCTACGTCTCCTCCATTATCATCGACTTCAAGGACTTCTACGTCGACCAGGTGAAGAAGCGCCTGGCCGGCGAGTGGACCTCGAGCGAGAACCTGTTTGCGATGGGCAAGGGCATCGACCGCGACGCATGGGGCGAGAAGGTCCCAGCCGATGTCGCCAAGGCGGCGGACGACGTGCGAGAGAAGATCCTCGGCGGCTGGTCGCCCTTCGCCGGCGAGATCAAGGACTCGACCGGCAAGGTCCGCGTCGAGGCCGGCAAGACCATGACCGACCTCGAGCTCTACTACTGGGATTGGTCGATCGAGGGCGTCTCGGGCCTCAGCGCCTGATGACCTGCCATAACGCAGCGCATTGCGGCAGGCCGGCATGAATGCCACGCAGGATCGCTACATCGCGGCGCCGGGAACGGCGCCGCTGGTGCAGCTGAAGGGTATCGCCAAATATTTCCCGGGCGTCGTCGCCAACCAGGACGTCGATCTCGACGTGCTTCCGGGAGAGATCCACGCGCTGCTCGGCGAGAACGGCGCCGGCAAGTCGACGCTGATGAACATTCTCACCGGCATCTACCAGCCCGATGCAGGCGAGATCACCATCGATGGCTACGCCAAGGAGTTCGCCACGCCGCTCGACGCCATCGCGGCGGGCATCGGCATGGTGCACCAGCATTTCAAGCTGGTGCAGGCCTTCACCGTGGCCGAGAACATCCACCTCGGCTGGAGCGAGACGCCCCGGCTTGCCTCCGCTCGTAAGCTGGAGGCGCGGACGAAGGCGCTGGCGCAACGCTTCAACCTCAATGTGCGGGCGGACGCACGCATCAACGAGCTTTCGACCGGCGAGCAACAGCGCGTCGAGATCCTGCGCGTGCTCGCCCGCGAGGCCCGCATCCTCATCCTCGACGAACCGACGGCGGTGCTGACCCCGGCCGAGGCGCGCGAGCTCTTCAAGGCGCTACGCGAATTCACCTCGCGCGGCAACGCGGTCATCTTCATCAGCCACAAGCTGGACGAGGTGCTGGAAATCTCCGACCGCATCACCATCCTGCGCGGCGGCCGCAGGATCGCGACGCACGACACATCCGAGTGCAATCCCCGGATGCTGGCGCGGCTCATGGTCGGCCGCGACATCGTGCTCGCCGACATGCGGCAGCGGCCGCCCGGCGCGGCGCCCCGGTCGGCGGAGCCGATCCTGAGGCTGGAAAGCGTCTCGGCGCTCGACGACGGCGGAAAAACTGCCCTCCACGACATCACCCTCGACATCCATGCGGGCGAGATCGTCGGCATCGCCGGCGTCGCCGGCAACGGGCAGCGCGAGCTTAGCCATGTGCTCACCGGGCTGCAGCGCATCGCGTCGGGACGCATCGTCGTGGACGGCGCGCCGCTCGGGGCGGGGGATGCTGCTGCGTTCAGCGAGCTCGGCATCGGCCACATCCCGGAGGACCGGCTGCGCAGCGGGCTGGCCCCGGCGATGAGCGTTGCCATCAACGCGGTCATGCGCGAATACAAGAAGCCGCCCATCGGCTCCGGCGGGCTCTATCGCTCGGGCGCCGCGACCCTGCTTGCGCGCGAGATCGCCAAGGCCGCGGACGTCGCCGTGCCGGACTTCGCCATGCCGGTCCGCAACCTGTCGGGCGGCAACCAGCAGCGTCTGGTGGCGCGCCGCGAGATGCGCATCGCCCACAAGGTGCTGGTCGCCGCCTATCCCAGCCGCGGCCTCGACGTCGGCGCCATCAACACGATGCTGCGCTACATCGTCGAGCTGCGCGACGCAGGTGCCGGCATCGTGCTTATCTCGGAGGACCTGGAGGAACTCCTCAACCTCTCCGATCGCATCGCCGTGCTCTACGAGGGCCGGCTCATGGGCGCGCTCGACAACGACAAGATCGACGTCGAGCAGATCGGCCTGCTGATGGGCGGACGCACCGTGCGGAAGGAGGCGGCGTGATGTTGCAGGGCCTGCGCCTCCAGCGGCTGCCATCCGTCCAGCCTGGCATCGCGCTCGCCATGCGCGCGCTGGCCATTGCCATCGTGGTGCTGGCCGCATCCATCGCGCTGCTGGTGGCAGGCGAGGACCCGCTCGCGCTAGGAGCGCAGCTCGTCAGCGCCACCTTCAGCTCCACCTTCG
Organism: Mesorhizobium sp. M2A.F.Ca.ET.067.02.1.1; assembly: GCF_004023285.1. Taxonomy (NCBI): domain Bacteria; kingdom Pseudomonadati; phylum Pseudomonadota; class Alphaproteobacteria; order Hyphomicrobiales; family Phyllobacteriaceae; genus Mesorhizobium; species Mesorhizobium sp. M2A.F.Ca.ET.067.02.1.1. The sequence goes on along the minus strand of NZ_RZSB01000346.1, from coordinate 1,090 downwards.
GGATGGAGGATTTCGGGCTGCTCGTGATCCCGCTGATCCTCACCGGCCTCTCGGTGGCAATCGGCCAGCAGATTGGTACCTGGAACATCGGCGCCGAAGGACAGTTCCTCCTCGGCGCCTTCGCGGCCACCGCGGTCGGGCTGTTCGTACCCGGCCCTGCCTGGCTCATCCTGCCGCTGATCATTGCCGCCGGCGCGCTCGGCGGCGTCGTCTGGATCCTGGTCCCCACACTGGCGCGCGCCTTCGTCGGCGTGAACGAGCTGATCACGACGCTGCTGCTCAACTTCGTGGCTGCGCTGCTCGTCTACTACGTCTCCACCGGCCCGTGGCGCGACCGCGTCGGCATGTCCAACTCCTCGACGCCGCGGATCACGGTCGAGATGCCCGAATTCTGGGGACTGATTCACTGGGGCCTGCCGATCGCCATCCTGATGGCGCTGGCCGCCGCCGCGATCCTCGCCTTCTCCCGCTGGGGATACGAGGTGCGGCTGTCCGGCTCGAATCCTTCGGCCGCGGCCTATGCCGGCATCGCGGTGCGGCGCCACATCATCACCGTCATGCTGCTGTCGGGCCTGATCGCCGGCGTCGCCGGCGCCTTCGAGCTCGCCGGCACCGTTCACCGCCTGCAGGGCGGGATTTCCAACAACTTCGGCTATCTCGGCATCATGGTCGCGGTGCTCGCCCGCAACTCCTGCGTCGGCGTCATCTTCACCGGCATACTCATGGCCTTCATCCTCAACTCCGGCATCATCCTGCAGACTCAAGGCATCACCACCTCCGCAGTGCTGGCGATGACCGGGGCGATCCTGTTCCTGACGGCGATCGGCGACGAGCTTGCGCATTACCGCATCCTCCGCGCCGGATCGACGAGAGCATAGAGCGAGACCGACATTGGACCTCTTGACCGGAATTCTCGCCACAACCTTTCTCGCCGGCGGCGTGCTGGCGCTCGCGGCCATGGGCGAGGTGCTCGCCGAGCGCGTCGGCGTCGTCAATCTCGGCGCCGAAGGGCTGATGGCGATGGGCGCGATCACCGGCGTAGCGACCGTCGCGGCCGTTCCTTCGCCGGCGCTCGGCTTTGCCGCGGCTC
>NZ_RZSB01000345.1:0-6165 GCF_004023285.1 Mesorhizobium sp. M2A.F.Ca.ET.067.02.1.1 | reverse complement strand
CCAAGGAAGGCAGGCGCAACCGAGAATTGATTAATGCTTGGTAAATCACGCTTGACTCATGAATGTTGCCATGCAGCAATCGCATCGCAGCATAGCTATATGCTGGCGGCATTCTGCGGCCGCTTCCAGTCCTTAATTGGAGAGTAAAATGGAACAGAATGTTGAGAAGCATGAGTACGAGCCCCCCAGCTTGACGGTTCATGGTTCGATTGAAACCATCACGCAGGGTGGCGCTGGCTCGACGGCGCTTGACGTGAGCTTTCCCGCACACACGCCGGTCGGCGAGCTGACTTTCTCGTAAGCTTGCAGGCTACCCGGGAGTCTAAGTTGGGGCTCCGGATACTACCAACAGGCGAGCCGGGGGGGCCTTGTCCCCCGGCTTCCTCCCCAGGATCGCAGGCAACCGATCCCGGCCAAGGTCCAAGGGCGCGGCGGGCCAGCAACGAGGTTTTAGCATGCACTGGAACCCTTCGGACCATGACCGCGTGGTCGCGACCGGCGAGGCGGTGGCTTGTGAATTCGGCGCCGGATTGGCGCTGCTCCACCTCAAATCCAATGTCTATTACAGCCTGAACAGCGTCGGCGCTTTCATTTGGGAGCAGATCCAGGAGCCGCGATCGGTCCTCGATATCCGCGGCGCCGTGCTTGCGCGCTACAATGTCGATGCCGAGCGCTGCAAGGCCGATGTCGAAGGCTTGCTGAAGGGGCTGACCGAAGCAGGGCTTGCGAGGCTCCACAGTGAGGAACTGGTCTAAAGCATGCCTCCCGAAAGCGGGGACCGGTTTCGGGATAAAGACATGCGTCAAATCAAAGACCTAAAGCGCATGGAGCGAATCCGAAGGATCGCGACGCGCTTTAGGATCCGGTCGCTGAGCGGCCGGGAGATGCTGTTTCTGGCGCGGTGCCTGGCGGTGGTGAGCGGCGTGCGGCTCGCGCTGACGCTTTCCTCCTACAACCACGTCCGCGGCCTGGTCACGCGGCTTGATGCGAGGCGCGACGCCGGCATCGCCGACCTGCGGCGCGTCGCCTGGGGCGTTGCCGCCGCCGCGCGGCTGGTGCCGGGCGCCAGTTGCCTCACCCAGGCGCTGGCCGGGCAATATCTGCTTGCTTGCCAGGGCAACGCCTCGAAGATCAGCATCGGCATCGAAAGGGGGACAGGCAGCGAACTCAGGGCGCATGCCTGGTTGATGAGCGGCAATCACATCGTGCTTGGCGGCTCGATCAACGGATTTACCCACCTTGTCGACCATGGGTCGTGACCGATGAGCGGCGTGGCCGGCATCCTGCATATCGGCAACGGCAGGCCCGCCGCGGCCAGCGACATCCAGCAGATGCTTTCGCGCATGCGCCATCGTGCCCGCGACGGCAGCTCATGGCGGACGGAGGGCAGCGTGGCGCTCGGCCACGCCTGGCTCGACACGACCAGCGAGGACGGGCCCGGTCCCCTGGCGATGGCCGGCGGCAAACTCGCCATCACCGCCGATTGCCGGCTGGACAATCGCGACGAGCTTTTGGCGCGGCTGGGCCTGCGCGACCGGTCGATTGCCGACGCGATGCTCATCATGCGCGCTTACCTGAAATGGGGCGAGGCCTGTCCGACCTACCTGCAAGGCGACTTCGCCTTCGCGATATGGGACCGCGATCGTCAGGCCCTGTTTTGCGCGCGCGACCATTTCGGCGTCAAACCCTTCTACTATCATTCGACCGCAAGGCGCTTTGCTTTCGCCTCGGAGATCGGGCCGATCCTGGCGCTGGACGGCGTCGGCAGGCGCCTCAGCGAGCACCAGATTTCCGGTTTTCTCGCCGGCCTGCCGGACGATCCGCAGGCCACGCCCTACGCCGAAATCTTCCGCTTGCCGGCGCGACACAGCATGATGGTGTCGGGCCACGGGATTGCGCTGCGGCGCTACTGGCAGATCGAGCCGTCACAGCGGCCGCCACGCGCTGACGCGGCCGAAGAATTCAGGCATCTCTTCGCGCAGTCGGTGGAGAACCGGATGCGTGGCACGTCGGCTGTCGGCGCCATGCTGAGCGGCGGCCTCGATTCATCCTCGATCACATGCCTTGCAAGCCTCAGGGCAGCGGCGACAGGCAACCCGAAGCTCAAGACCTTCTCGCTGGTGTTCGACAAGGGCTCCTCCATGGACGAGAAGCCGTTCATCGATGCGGTGCTCGACGACAATCCGCTCGACGCCACGCTGATTGCCGTCGGCAACTACGCACCCTTCGCCGAGTTCGAGCGCATCCTGGAGGAGCAGGAAGGCACGTTCCTGGCGCCCGGCCTGTCCTTGACGCGCGACCTTTACCGGACGGCGGGCGCAAAGGGCGTCAAGGTGCTGCTCGACGGACACGGCGGCGACGAGGTCGTCTCGCAGGGCCACGGACACCTTCACGAGCTCGCCAATGCCGGCAGATGGCTGGAGCTTTGGCGCGAGTTGCGCAGCGCGGCCAACACCTATGGCGACGGCATGCTTCCGCTCTATTTCAAGTTCCTGACCATCTATGGGCCGGCCTGGCGAATCGCCAGGATGAGGGCGGCGGCCAAACGCCTTGTCCGCAAGGTGCGGCGCGGGCCGGCGCAGGCGCCACGCGCCGCCTGGGCGGGTCTGGTCAATCCGGGTCTTGCCGGGCGCACCGATCTTACCGAGCGCTTTCATCGCAGCGGCTACATGCCCGCCGCCGTCAGCGCCAGCGAAGCGCTGACGCATCGCTGGCTTCTGTCGACCGGGCTGGTGCCGCACGCTTTCGAAGTGCTCGACAAGGCCGCCGCCAATTTCGGCGTCGAGCCGCGCTATCCGTTCTGGGACAAGCCGCTCGTCGAATTCTGCCTGGCGCTGCCCGGCGAGGAAAAGCTCAAGGACGGTTTTGGCCGCCATGTGCTGCGCCGGGCCATGCAAGGCGTTCTGCCGCCGGCCGTGCAATGGCGGCGCGACAAGATCGATTTCACCACCAACCTGGTCAATGGCATGCTCGGCAATCACCGCGAGCTTCTGGACAGGCTGCTTATATCGGACAGCGAGCGGATCGCACCCTATGTGAACCTGCCTGCAGTGGCCGCGGTCTATGACCGGATGCTGCGCCAGCCCGAGCAGGCGACCCTGCCGGACGTCCAGCATGTCTGGCGCGCGGTTTCGCTGTCGCTGTGGCTGCGGCAAGTTGAGGGAAACCCCGCATGAACCTTCCGATCGCTTCCCTTGCGCGATCCGAGCCGCAAACGGCGGCGGCGAGCGGACGTGTCCGCCGTTTCTACAAGGCCTACGGGCTGGTGATCGGCTCCGAAGTGGCCTTGCCTGAGCTGGAGCCGACGCGCCCGGCGACACCGGATCTGGAGATCGCGGTGGGGCGGGTCGATTTTCCCGGCGCGGCGTCCCAGCGTGCCACCGCCTTCCGTTTTGAGCCGACGCGCCAGTATCTTTCCTGGCAGGCGGTCGGCACGTTCTTGATCAGCGGCGTCAACCGCATCTATGTCGATCCGGCACCAGGGGTCGACGATCCGCTGCTCGCCTTTCCGCTGCTCGGGCCGGTGATGGCGCTCGCCCTGCATCAGCGCGGGCTGCTCGTCCTGCATGCCAGCGCCATTGAAGTCGACGGCAAAAGCGTGATCTTCATGGGCGACAAGGGCGCCGGCAAATCGACCACGGCAGGCGCGATGATCCGCGCCGGCCATCGACTGCTCACCGACGATGTCGTGGCGCTGGATTTGTCCGACCCGGACTGGCCGATGATCCTGCCCGGATTCCCGCAGCTCAAGCTTGCGGCGGACGCGGCCGGCGCCATTCGCCTCGAGCAGGCGGAGGTGCGCCCGCAGGTGCATCCGCAGATCGACAAGGCGCAGCATCGGCTGCGTGACGGATTTGCGGCCGAAGCGGTGCCGGTGTCGCGCATCTATGTGCTCGAGCGGGGCGTGCGGGCGGCTATCTCCCCCCTGTCCGGCGCAGCCGCGCTGCCGGCGATCATCAAATTCTCCTATATCACGCGGTTCGGCCGGCAGGCGCTGCCGGGCGATTTCGCCGCCCTGCATCTGCGCCAGTGCGCGCAGATCGCCGGGCGGGTCGGCGTCAGCCGGCTGGAAGTGCCGGCCGGACTCGACCGGATCGACGAAGCGGTCGCCGCGATCGATACCGACCTGGCGTCCGGGACAAGGTGAGCCGGGACATGAGCTGGCCCTCGAAGCTTCGCCTGTCGCTGTTGCGGGACATCACCGGCTTCGGCGCCATGATGGCGCATGTCGGCGGGCGACGCACCGCGACGGCGCTGACCTTCCTGATCCTGGGCAGCCTCACCGAAGGCATCTCGATCCTGCTGCTCGTCCCGCTGCTGCGCCTAATCGGCAGGGCCGAACAGGATTACGCAGTTCCACTGCCGGAAGCCTTGCATTGGCTGGTGCCCGGCGGAACGCTGTCGCTGGCGACGGTGCTGTGCCTGCTTGTCGCGCTGGTGGCGCTGCAGGCGATTTTCAACCGCTTCAAGTCGGTCTACATGGCGCGGCTGCTCTACGATTTCGTCAACCGCGTGCGCATGAACCTGTTCGAGAGCATCGGCCGGGCGCGCTGGGGTGTTTTCACCCGCATCCGCAGCTCCGATCTCGACCACGCGCTGAACGGCGACGTCGACCGGGTGCAGGTGGCTGCCTTCTCGCTGCTGATGCTCACCCAGGCGACATTGCTTCTCACCGGCTATCTCGTGGTCTCACTGTTCATCTCGCCGGTGATGACGTCCTTCGCCATCCTCATCGGACTGATTCTGCTGGTTGCGCTGCAGCCGTTCCGGGCACGCGCCAGCGCCTATGGCCGCACGCTGACCGGCAACCGCCAGGACCAGTATCGCACGGTCTCCGAGTTCCTCGGCGGCATCAAGGTCGCCAAGAGCCTCAATGTCGAGGCGAGCTATTTCGCCGAGCTCGGCGCGACGCTGGACAGGATGAAGGCCGACAACATAGCCTTCGTGCGCAACTCTTCGCTCGGCACCGCCCTGTTCCAGATGGCGAGCGTGATCGGGCTCAGCCTCTTCATCTACACCGCGCTGGTCCGCTTCCACCTTTCGCTTGCCGAGATCGTCGTGCTGCTCCTGGTCTTCATGCGGGTGGCGCCGCGCTTCATGGACATGCAGCTTCAAACCCAGCAGGTGCTGATCAACCTGCCGGCCTACGCTTCGATGCAAGCCCTTCAGGCCCGCTTCGACGCCGAGCGCGAACCGACCCAAGGCATGGCCGAACGAGGCGCGAGACTGTCGCTCGAGACCGGCCTCAACATCCGCGAGGCATCGTTCGCCTATGGCGAGGGTGACGCAAGACCGGTGGTCAGCGATATCACCTTCGACCTGCCCGCCGGCAAGGTGACGGCGCTGATCGGCCCTTCCGGCTCCGGCAAGAGCACGATCGCCGACATGCTCCTCGGTCTGCTCGAACCCACCAGCGGCCGGATCCTGGCCGACGGCGTGGAAATCACCGCGCAGAATCGCAGGGCGTGGCGCGATCAGGTTGCCTATGTACCGCAGGATGTGTTCCTGCTGCATGACACGATCGCCGCCAATCTTCGTCTTGCCGCGCCTGGGGTCAGCGACGAGGAGCTATGGGCGGCCCTGCGCAACGCCCATGCGGCCGATTTCGTGGAACGGCTGGCATCGCGGCTCGATACGGTGGTGGGCGACCGCGGTGTCCGGCTCTCCGGCGGCGAGCGGCAGCGCATCGCCTTGGCGCGGGCGCTGCTGCGCAAGCCGTCGCTGCTCATCCTCGACGAGGCGACGAGCGCGCTCGACTGGCAGAACCAGTCGCTGATCGCGCAATCGATCGAGGCTTTGCGCGGCCGCATGACAATTTTGACCATCGCGCATCGGCCGTCGATGATCGCCTTCGCCGACTGGGTCGTGGCCATCGAGAACGGGCGCATCGTCGAGGTCGGACAATACCGGCGGCTGAAGGCAAAAGCCGGCAGCCGGCTGGCCAGGATGCTGTCGGGCGAGCAGGCCGAGCGCGACAGCGCGCCCCCGGCCGAGGCCGGATTGGTCCCGGCGCCGGTCGAACGGTCAGTGGAGGCTGCGTCTGGCGCTTAGCTTTTCGCCGTCGGCGACCTTGTTCAGGATTGCCCCGCGGTCGGCTTCGCGGATCTTGTCGGCCGAAGTCGGCGTTGCCCTGCCGATCATGGCAAAGACCAGAAGGAAATAGCC
>NZ_RZSB01000344.1:0-6174 GCF_004023285.1 Mesorhizobium sp. M2A.F.Ca.ET.067.02.1.1 | reverse complement strand
CCAACGATCCCCGCGTGCTGCTCGGCATGACCGCCAATGTCCAGGCGATCGTCGGCAGCAAGGCTGAGCTCGTCTCGATCCCGCTCACCGCGATGACCGAAAAGGACGGCAAGCAGATCGTCTGGACGGTGGACCGCGCCTCCGACACCGTGCATCCGCGCCCGATCAAGGTCGCCAACTTCACCGCCGACGGCGTCACCGTGGCCGACGGCCTGAAACAGGGCGATGTCGTGGTCGCGGCAGGCACCCAGTTCATGACCGAAAACCTGAAGGTCAAGCTTTCCGGCGACGCCCAGCAATCCGCCTCGGCGGCAGAGGATGTCGCAACCACCGGCAGCCTGCACTAGCCAGGCGTAACAGACGCCTTTCCCGCTCTCGCTGCTTCGAGCCGCGAGCCGGGGAAGGGCATGGGTTCCGGGCGGCGAACACCCGATCGCGGGATGCCGGCATGTTGGCTCCCCCCCGCGGCAGTGCCGCGTCCAGCGCGATTTGCGAGTCTCTCTCCGCTTGAGGGTCTCGCCGCCCGGAAACCCGACCGAGAATTCACGGGCAATGCCAGCTATGCATTGCCGGCCAATTGGACTGGACTTGCGCCATGACCACCACGACCGACAGCAGCACTGAAAAGCGCCCCTTCAATCTCTCGCGCTGGGCGATCGGACATCCGAGCATCGCGCGCTTCCTGTTCGGGTTGATCATCCTGGCCGGCGCGATGGGCCTGATGCGCATGGGCCAGAAGGAAGACCCGGACTTCACCTTCCGCATCATGGTGGTGCAGGCGATCTGGCCCGGCGCCTCGATCCAGGACATGGAGGACCAGGTCGTCAACAAGATCGAGCGCAAGCTGCAGGAAACGCCGCATCTCGATTTCGTGCGCTCCTACACGCGTGCCGGCAGCACCATCATCATGCTGCAGGTGAAAGGCGACACCAATGCCGAGGAGGTGAAGGACGCCTTCTATCAGGTGCGCAAGAAGGTCGGCGACATTTCCAATGAGTTGCCGCAAGGCCTGCTCGGTCCGTATTTCAACGACGAGTTCGGCGACACCTTCATCACCTTGCATTCGATCAGCGGCGACGGCTTCACCTATCCGGAGCTGAAGAAGTTCGCCATCCAGGCGCGCGATATGCTGCTGACGACGCCCGGCGTCGAAAAGGCCGTCATCATCGGCGACCAGCCGGAGAAGATCTATATCGACGTCTCGTCCAAGGCGCTGGCCGAGCGCGGCCTGACCATCGTCGACTTGCAGAACGCCGTGAAGGGGCAGAACGCTGTCGTTCCGGCGGGCTCGGTCCACACCGGCCTGCGCTCGGTGCGCATCTCGGTCGAGGGCGACGTCACCAAGGCCGCAGACATCCGCGAGCTCAGGCTGCGCTCCGGCAACCAGGTGACGCGTCTCGGCGATATCGCCACCGTCTCGTCCGGTCTCGAAGACCCTTATGAGCGCAAATACCGTTTCAACGGCCATGAGAGCGTCCAGGTCGGCGTCGTCATGGCCAAGGGTTTCAACGTCAGGGACGTCGGCAAGGATGTCGAGGCGACCTACCAGCGCTTCGAGGCCGGGCTGCCCTACGGCGTTTCGGTCGACCAGATCTCGGATCAGCCGGAGGTGGTCAAGGACGCGGTGAGCGAATTCATGGAAGCGCTCGGCGAAGCGCTGCTCATCGTGCTCGCCGTGTCGCTGCTGTCGATCGGCTGGCGCTCGGGCCTGGTGATCGCCATCGCCATCCCGCTGGTTCTGGCCGCCACCTTCGCCATCATGTACGAGATCGGCATCGACCTGCAGCGCATCTCGCTCGGCGCTTTGATCATCGCGCTCGGTCTCCTGGTTGACGACGCCATGATCGTCGTCGAGATGATGGAACGAAAGCTCGAGGAAGGGCTGGTCAAGATCGAGGCGGCGAGCTTCGCCTATACATCGACCGCCTTCCCGATGCTCACTGGAACGCTGATCACCACGGCGGGCTTCATCCCGGTCGGCTTCGCGGCATCCACTGCCGGCGAATATGTGCGCACGCTGTTCTATGTCGTCGGCATCGCGCTGATCGTGTCGTGGTTCGTCGCGGTCTATTTCACGCCGTGGCTGGGCTACATGATCCTCAAGCAGCGCAAGCATGCCGGCACCCACCACGATGTCTTCGACACTGGCTTCTACCGCCGCCTGCGGGCGACGGTCGCCTGGGCCGTGCGCCACCGCATCATCGTTCTGGTGATGACCCTGGTCACCTTCGCCACCAGCCTGTGGGCCTTCCAGTTCATCCCGCAGAATTTCTTCCCGCAATCCTCGCGTCCGGAAATCCTCGTCGATCTCTGGCTGCCGGAAGGCACCTCGATCAAGGAGGTCGAGAACCAGGCCAAGGCGCTGGAAGCGAAAATGATGGACGATCCCGACAAGCGCTTCATCGCCACCTATATCGGCGAAGGTGCCCCGCGCTTCTTCCTGCCCCTCGACCAGCAGCTCAGGAATCCCAACTTCGCCCAGCTCCTGGTGATGGCCAAGGACGAGCCGGCGCGCGAGCGGCTGATCGTCAAGATGCGCGGCATCCTCGCCAAGGACTTCCCCTCGATCCGCGGCAAGGTCGACCGCCTGTTCCTTGGACCGCCGACGGGCTGGCCCGTGCAGATGCGCATCATGGGTCCGGACCGCAAGGAGGTGCGCCGCATCGCCGACGAGGTGAAGGCGAAGTTCCAGGCCAACCCGCTGCTCGGCGCCATCCATGACGATTGGCTGGAAACGGTGCCGGCAATGAAGCTGGTGATCGACCAGGATCGTGCTCGCGCCCTTGGCGTAACCTCGCAGCGCATCCGCCAGGTGCTGCAGGCCACCATGTCCGGCGCGGCGCTCGACGACTTCCGCGACGGCGAGGAGACGGTGTCGATCGTCGCCCGCGAGCCGGAGGCGACCCGCCATCTCCTGTCTTCGGTCGACTCCGTCTACATCCCAACCGACTTCGGCGGCTCGGTGCCGCTCTCGCAGGTGGCCAAGGTCGTGCCGGTCATGGAGCAGGGCGTCGAATGGCGACGCGACCGCCTGCCGACGATCAGCGTGCGCGCCACGTTGCCGGACGGCGTGCAGTCGAACGACGTCGTCACCAAGATGTACAACGACATGAAGGACCTGCGCGCCGGCCTAGCGCCCGGCTACAAGATCGAGATCCAGGGCGGCGCCGAGGATTCGGCCGAGAGCCAGGCTTCGATCGCCGCCAAGGCGCCGATCATGCTGGCCATCATCGTCGTGCTGCTGATGGTCCAGCTGCAGCATTTCGGCAAGTCGATGCTGGTGCTCGCCACAGGTCCGCTCGGCATCATCGGCGCCGCCGCGGCGCTGCTGATCAGCGGCGCGCCCTTCGGCTTCGTCGCCATCCTCGGCGTCATCGCGCTGCTCGGCATCATCATGCGCAACTCGATCATCCTGGTCGACCAGATCGATCAGGACATCGCGGCAGGCATGGACCGATCGGAAGCGATCGTGGGTGCGGCGGTGCGCCGCTTCCGGCCGATCATGCTGACGGCGCTGACCGCCGTGCTGGCGCTGATCCCGATCTCGCGCGCCGTCTTCTGGGGACCGCTCGCCTACGCCATGATGGGCGGCATCCTGGTCGCGACCGTGCTCACCATCCTGGTGCTGCCGGCCGGCTACGCGCTGTTCTTCGGCCGTGCGCCGAAGAAGGCCAAGACCGACGAGCAGGCGCCGGAGCCGGAGAAGATCGAAGGCATCGAACGGCCGCAGCTGGCACTGGCCGCGGAATAATGCATGATCCCGAAAAGTGCATAGCGGTTTTTGCTGCGCTGACCTTCGGTTCAAAAGAGATCATGCTCCAACGATAAGGTGGCAACCTTGGATCATCCGCCATCGGCGAAAGCCGGTGGCGGATGATCCGCATAAAGGCCAGCCGGGCGAAAATGCTCCGCGGCAGGGCTTCGGCAAAACAGAATTCCTTTTCAGCGGCGCGATGCAGGCCGATCCTGCGCTAATATCGGAGCGGCAACGCTCGTCATCGCTGGATCATTCCTCATGTCAGAAAAACGGCAATTGCGGCTCGGCGCCTTCATGCGCCCCGTCAGTCTTCACACCGGCGCCTGGCGTTACCCGGGCGCTTATCCCGACGCCAACTTCAACTTCGCGCATCTCAAGCGTTTCGCGCAGACGCTCGAGGCGGCCAAGTTCGACGCCTTCTTCATGGCCGATCATCTGGCGGTGCTCAACATGCCGATCGAGGCGCTGCGGCGCAGCCACACGGTAACGTCCTTCGAGCCGTTCACGCTGCTCTCGGCGCTTGCCGCCGTCACCGACCACATCGGCCTGGTCGCCACCGCTTCGACCACCTTCGACGCGCCCTATCACATCGCCCGCCGCTTCGCCTCGCTCGACCATATCAGCGGCGGACGCGCCGGCTGGAACATCGTCACCACGTCCAATCCCGACGCGGCGCTGAATTTCGGCCTCGACGAGCATGTCGAGCATGACGAGCGCTACCACCGGGCGCGCGAGTTCTACGATGTCGTTACCGGGTTGTGGGACAGTTTTGCCGACGACGCCTTCATCCGCGATGCGGAGAGCGGGCTCTATTTCGATCCGGCGAAACTCCATGTGCTCGACCACAAGGGCGAGCATCTGTCGGTGCGAGGGCCACTCAACATCGCCAGGCCGGTGCAGGGCTGGCCGGTCATCGTCCAGGCCGGCGCGTCTGACGTCGGACGCCAACTGGCCGCCGAGACGGCGGAGGTGATCTTCGCTGCGCCGCCCGACCTGGCATCCGGCCAGCGCTTCCTTGCCGACGTGAAAGGCCGAGCGGAAAAACTTGGCCGCGCGCGCGAGGACATCAAGATCCTGCCCGGCGCCTTCGTCATCGTCGGCGACAGTGTCGAGGAGGCGCGGGCCAAGCGCGCGAAGCTCGACAGCCTCGTCTATTACGAGAGCGGCATCGCCTCGCTGTCGATCGCGCTCGGCCACGACGCGTCCGGTTTCGATCCGGACGGACCGTTGCCGGACATTTCGGAGACCAATGCCTCGAAGAGCAGCCGCGAACGCGTCATTGAACTGGCGCGCAGTGAAAACCTGACCGTTCGCCAGCTAGCGCAGCGGCTCGGCGGCTATTCCGGACTGGCTTTCGTTGGTACCCCGAAAACCATCGCCGACGAGATGGAGGAATGGCTGCTCACCGACGGTTCCGATGGCTTCAATGTCATGTTCCCCTATCTGCCCGCCGGGCTCGACGACTTCGCCGAGAAGGTGGTGCCCGAGCTGCAACGTCGCGGGATCTTCAGGCGCGACTATGAAGGATCGACGCTGCGCGAGAATCTCGGCCTGAAGCGGCCGCCGAACCGGTTCTTTGAAGAGGAGGGCCGTCCGTAAGGCCGGCTGATCTCTGCTTCGACCAACTCGCAAAAGAAAACGGGCGCGCCGAGGCGCGCCCGTTTCGTTCGGGTTGCCACGTCAGATGACGAACACCCAGTTGGCGATCAGCATCACGATCACGCCGGCGGCGAGCGTCAGATAGGGCAGCATGCCCGCCTTCTTGACCGAGAGGTCGGCCCCCGCCATGCCGAGATCGGCCATCATATGGTCGGGGAATTTGCCGCCATCCTGGATGTAATGGCGGAAGCAGAACACCGGGATGATCAAGGCAGCCGTGATCAGGCCGGCCCACAGCGCCATCGGGTTCCAGACCTTGGCGCCGGCGCCCATGAAGATCGCGTTGACATAGGCGAAGATGGCGCCGATGCCGAGCAGCCAGGTCGGCGCCCGCCACGGCCGCGTGATGTGGCCGTTGTCGATGCGGTGGATCCAGCCGGCATTGAGGTTGAGGAAGTTGAAGATGATATAGCCGCAGTTCGACACGGCGAGGATGAAGAAGAAGCTCGTCGCATCGGCCGAGGCGATGGCCAGCACGATCAGGTTGAAGATCAGGTCGGTCCACATCGCCCGCGTCGGCGCGCCGTGCTCGTTGACATGGCTGAGATAGCGCGGCAGCCAACCGTCGACCGAGCCCTGGTAGAGCGTGCGCGAGGAGCCAGCCATCGCCGTCATGATGCAGAGCACCAGCGCCAGGATCATCAGCATGACCAGCAGGCTGTGGATCAGCTTGCCGCCGCCGACCATGCCGGCCAGCGCGTCGGCGACGCCCGAGCCGTCGACGATCGGCGTCGCAAGCATGCCGTTCAGGCCCAGAA
>NZ_RZSB01000343.1:0-6199 GCF_004023285.1 Mesorhizobium sp. M2A.F.Ca.ET.067.02.1.1 | reverse complement strand
GTTGTAGGGCGCGTAGATGTCGCCGATGTCGTGCAGCAGCGCCGAGACGATCCAGTCGGTGTCGGCGCCATCCTTCCAGGCGCGCGTCGCCGCCTGCAGCGAATGGCCGAGCCGGGTGATCTTGTAGCCGGAAAGTCCTTCGTCCAGCTGCACCAGCGCATCGAGCAGCCGGTCGCCGGTTTTGGCGGCATAGTCGATCTCATGGGCGGTCAGGAATTCATAGTCTTCCTTGTCGCCGTCCTTCATCGCGGTGAATTTGACGGTATCAGCCATCACCAACGCCCCGCTTTACGCCGCGGCCGCGATCGGCGCCCGCTTGGTCAGATTGAGCTTCTTGCGCACCTCCTCTGGCCCAAGGATACGGGCGCCGAGATTGGTGACGATGCTGGCGGCGCGCTCGACCAGCTGCGCATTGGTGGCCAGAACGCCCTTGTCGAGCCAGAGATTGTCTTCCAGCCCGACGCGGACATTGCCGCCGGCGAGCACCGCCGCAGCCGCATAGGCCATCTGGTTGCGGCCGATCGAGAAGGCCGACCAGTTCCAGGTCGAGGGCACATTGTTGACCATCGCCATGAAAGTGTTGAGATCGTCAGGCGCGCCCCATGGCACACCCATGCAGAGCTGCACCAGAGCGTCCGCGTTGAGCACTTTCTCCTCGACCAGCTGCTTGGCGAACCACAGATGTCCGGTGTCGAAGGCCTCGATCTCGGGCTTGACGCCCAGCGCCGTCATCATGCCGCCCATGGCGCGCAGCATGCCGGGCGTGTTGGTCATCACATAGTCGGCCTCGGCGAAATTCATCGTGCCGCAATCCAGCGTGCAGATCTCCGGCAGGCACTGGCGCACATGTTTCATGCGGTTGGTGGCGCCGCCCATGTCGGTGCCCTTCTCGTTGAGCGGCAACGGCGCTTCCGGCGAGCCGAACACCATGTCGCCGCCCATGCCGGCGGTGAGGTTCAGCACCACGTCGACATTGGCATCGCGAATGCGCTCGGTCACTTCGCGATAGAGATGCAGGTCGCGCCTAGGCTTGCCGGTCGCGGGATCGCGCACATGGCAGTGCACGATCGCGGCGCCCGCCTTGGCCGCGTCGATCGCCGATTCGGCGATCTGCTTGGGCGAGCGCGGCACATGCGGGCTGCGGTCCTGCGTGCCGCCGGAGCCGGTCACGGCACAGGTAATGAAGACCTCACGGTTCATCGCAAGCGGCATCTTGATCCTCCCAGGGTCGATCGGCCATGCGTGCCGCCAAAAGCGGAAGCCTGTTGGGCTATGCACGGGATAGACACAGAATGACCGACTTGCCGGAAACTGTTTTGCGTTTTACGAAGCGCTCATGATCAAAAGCGAAAAGCCCACCATCTTTCGGTCCGAGCGCGAGACGCTCAAGGTGACGTTCCTTGTGTTCTCGGGCTCGTCGATCATGTGCGTGGCTTCTGCGGTCGATCCGCTGCGCGCCGCAAACCGCATCTCGGGCGAGACGCTGTTCGATTTCAAGCTGGTCTCGGTTACCGGCGAGGCGCCGGTCACCACTTGCGGCCTCCCCGTGGCCGTCAGCGGCCGCTTCGACGCCGCCGAGCCGAGCGACATGCTGGTCGTCGTCGCCGGTTTCGGCACGCAGAACTACGCCACCTCGGCGCTGCTTGCCGGCCTGCGCCGCGCGGCACGCGCCGCGCGCGCCTGCGGCGGCGTCGAGGCCGGCACCTGGCTGGTGGCGCGCGCCGGGCTGCTCGAAGGCCGCAGCGCCACCACCCATTGGGAGGACATGGAGGATTTCTCCGCCGCATTCCCGGGCGTCGACGTGCGGCCGGACCGCTATGTCATCGACGGTCCGGTGTTCACCTCCGGCGGCGCCTCGCCGACCTTCGACCTGATGCTGCACCTCGTCCGCACCAGGCTCGGCATGGCCGCCGCGCTCGATGTGGCGAGCGTCTTCATCTACGACCAGGCGCGCGCCGCGACCGACGCGCAGCCGCTGGTCTCGCTCGGCCGGCTCGACGGCTACGATCCCAGGCTTGCCCAGGCGATCCGGCTGATGGAAGCGCATGTCGACCAGCCGCTCACCATTGACGCCGTGGCCAAGCGCGCCGGCGTCACGGCAAGAACGCTGGAAAGCATCTTTCGCAAATCGATCGGCGAGACGCCCGGCGCCTATTATCTGAGGCTGCGCCTCAGCGCCGCCCGTCGCCTGGTGGTCGACACGCGCATCGCCATGGCCGATATTGCCGGGCGGACCGGCTTCTCGTCCGCCGCAGCATTTTCCAGGGCATTTTCAAGAGCGTTCGGCGAGGCGCCGGTCAGATTGCGGCGCGGCTGAATATCCACTCGGCTGCTGCCGCGAGATCGTCGACCAGCGCTGCGGGAGCCGGATCGAAGCGTGTTTCGTCGCCGGGACGATATTTGCCGGTGCGCACCAGAAGCGCCGCGCCAAGCCCGGCGCGCAGCGCGCCGGCGACATCGCCCTCGGCGTCGTCGCCGACCATGACCGCATCGGCCGCCGGGCAGTCCAGGTCCGCAAGCGCCGAGAGAAAGAAATCCGGCGACGGCTTGCCGAGCACCACGGGGCTTCGTCCGCTGGCGAATTCCAGCGCTGCGACGAAGGCGCCGGCGTCGAGGCTGAGCTGGCCGTCGGCATCCTTGAAGGTGCGATTGACGGCAAGCGCCACGAAATCGGCACCGGCGGCAAGCTCGCGGAATGTCCGGTTCAGGCTCGCATGGTCGAAGCCCTCGCCGGCATCGCCGACGACGACAGCACGCCCGTTCCCGCCCTCCAGTCCGGAAAACTCGGCTTCGAGGTCGGGATGGACGAGCAGATGCGGCTGGCGGTCGTGATTGCGCAGCCATTCGACCGCGGCGCGCGCCGGCGTCAGCAACTCTTCGTCCGCGACGTCGATGCCCATGGCCACAAGCTGCGCGATGATCTTGCTGCGCGGCGAGCGTGTCGTGTTGCTGACGAAACGCAGCGGCAGGCCGGCCTTACGCAGACGTTCGATAGCCGCGGCCGCGCCTGGTATCGGGGTATCGCCATCGTAGACGACACCCAGAAGATCGAGCAGCACCGCGCGTATCATCGGCGCAGGATGGAGAAACGGTCTCCGTTCGTCAAACCAGGAGAAAATCAGGCCACGAGAGAATCAGGCCACGGAAGAATCAGGCGGCGTCGCGGCCTTCGCCGACGATGCGCGAGCGCATGCTCTTGGCCAGCGCCGTTTCGAGCCGCGCGGCAACCGCGCGATCCCATTCATTTGTCTTGCGCGCATTGTCTTTCGAGTGCGGCAATGCCATCAGCCGGTCGATGATCGATCCGGTTTCGCCGGACGAGAGCAGGGCGTCGATTTCGCGTTCGTGCTGCATATCGGTTCGCCTCCTTCTTCTTCACCCGCCACAGGAGCCACGTTTATACGAGATCCGTGACGGCTGTTTGAAGGCAAGAACGAGGTGATTGAGGGGCAGCGCGGGGCAAAGTTTTGTCGCGTGATTCAGCCCACGCGAATGCAATTTCAGGCCTGCCTCGCGTCCCGATTGCTCGGGCGCGAGGCAGCGTGCCGTTCTTTAAACATACCTGTTGACGATGTTCTCCAGCAGCTCCTGCCGGCCGGAGCGCGGCTGCGGCTCGATCTTCTTCTTCACCACGCGCTCGGCGATCTCCTCCAGCGTGCGCTTGCCGGAAAGCATGGCCTTGCCTTCGGCGGTGTTCCAGCCGGCATAGCGTTCGGCGAGCGGACCGGACAGCGCCTTGTCCTCGATCATCTTCGCCGCCGCCTTCAGGCCGCGCGCGCAGGCATCCATGCCGCCGATATGGCCGATCAGGAGGTCGTCCGGATCGAGCGACTGGCGCCGGAGCTTGGCGTCGAAATTGGTGCCGCCGGTCTTGAAGCCGCCGCCCTGCAGCACCTGGTAATAGGCCAGGGCCATTTCCGGCACATTGTTGGGGAACTGGTCGGTGTCCCAGCCCGACTGATAGTCGTTGCGGTTCATGTCGATAGAGCCGAAGACGCCAAGCGCATTGGCCAGCGCCAACTCGTGTTCGAAGGAATGGCCGGCGAGGATCGCGTGGCCCTGCTCGATGTTGAGCTTGACCTCCTTCTCCAGGCCGAAGCGCTTGAGGAAGCCGTAAACGGTCGCGACGTCGTAGTCGTACTGGTGTTTTGTGGGCTCCTGCGGCTTCGGCTCGATCAGGATCGTGCCCTTGAAGCCGATCTTGTGCTTGTAGTCGACGACGAGGTTGAGGAAGCGGCCGGCCTGTTCCTGCTCGCGGGCGAGGTCGGTGTTGAGCAAGGTCTCATAGCCCTCGCGTCCGCCCCACAGCACGTAGTTCTCGCCCTTCAGCTTCTTCGTCACGTCGATGCACTTCTTCACCGTCGCCGCTGCATAGGCGAACACATCCGGATCGGGATTGGTGGCCGCGCCCGACATGAAGCGGCGGTGCGAGAACAGGTTCGCCGTGCCCCAGAGCAGCTTGACGCCGGTCTTTTTCATTTTGTCGGCGAAATAGTCGGTGATCTCGTCGAGGCGCGCCGCGCTCTCGGAGAAATCCTTGCCTTCCGGGCGCACGTCGGCGTCGTGGAAGCAGAAATAGGGCGCGCCGAGCAGCGAGAACATCTCGAAGGCGACATCGGCCTTGAGCCTGGCCAGATCCATCGTGTCGATGCCGCCCGGCTTGGCGAACCAGGGCCGGTCGAAGGTCTGGCCGCCGAACGGGTCGCCGCCCGGCCAGGCGAAGGAATGCCAGTAGGCGACGGCGAAGCGCAGATGGTCTTCCAGCCGCTTGCCGGCCACCACCTCGTCCGGGTTGTAGAAGCGATAGGCCAGCGGATTGGTCGAATCCGGTCCCTCATATTTGATCTTCTTGATGTCGCCGAAAAATCCGCTGCTCATGGTTTCCTTCCTCTCCGGGTGCATTCGCCCGATTACCTCAGGCGTAATTGGTTTCGCTTCTGCGGGGCGCCAAAAAGGTCATGTCGAAACGATCCAACGAAGGAGCATTACAATGACCGACCTCAACACGATCGCCCGCAACTACATCGCCGCCTGGAACGAGAGCGATGCGATCCGCCGCAAGGCGCTGCTCGAAGCTGCCTTCACCAGCGATGTCAGCTATCGCGACCCGGTCATGCAGGGCGACGGCCATGACGGCGTCGCGGCCCTCATCAACGGCGTGCAGCAGCGCTTCGCCGGTTTCCGGTTTTCGCTGAAGGGTGAACCGGACGGTTTCGCCGACCGCATCCGCTTCTCGTGGAATCTTGGGCCCGAAGGGACGGAGTCCGTCATCGAGGGCACCGATATCGGCGTCATCGAGAACGGCCGCCTGAAGAGCGTCACCGGGTTTTTGGACAAGGTGCCGGCGAAGTGAGGCTATCCGGGTAAGGCAGGCGCGAGGCCCCCCTCTCTGGCCTGCCCGCTCCGGCCCTTCGCTATCGCTCCGGGCGTTCGTCGTTCGGAAAGCCAAGCAATTGGCTTTCCGCCCGCTGCGCGGACCACTCCTCACCCCCCTCAAGGGGGGAGATCGGATGTCGCTTCGGCTTTCGCCAATCTCCAGCGTTGCAGGAGGGAGCGGGGCATTCCAACTGTCAATCTCCCCCCTTGAGGGGGAGATGGCCGGCAGGGCAGAGAGGGGGGCCTCGCGCCCGCTCATGCGACTACGAGGTGCCTCGCGCCTGCTCACGCAGTTACAGCCCTTATCGCCGGATAGAGCGCGCGATACCTCTGATAGGCATCCGCAAAAGCCCCACCAAGCCCCGCATCCGGCTCAACCGTCGCGTCCGTCGCCGGCGCGGTGCATACCGCAAGCGGATCGGCGCCGGTCGCGGCGATCAACCCGAGCCTTGCCGCGCCAAACGCCGCGCCGAAATCGCCATCGGCCGGAATATCGACCGGCACCTGCAGCGCGGTGGCGATCGCCTTCAGCCAGTAGCGCGAGCGCGAGCCGCCGCCGATCGCAGTGACCCGGCTCAATGTCGTCCCGGCCGTCTTCAGCGCTTCGAGGCTGTCGCGGAAGGCAAAGGCGACGCCTTCCAGCACCGCCTGCGTCAGCACGGCCCGACTCGATTGATGCGCAAGCCCCGTGAAACAGCCGCGAATGGCGGAATCATTATGCGGCGTCCGCTCGCCGGAGAGATAGGGCAGGAAAGAGACGCCCGTCGGCGCCTTGAGCGTGTCGCCGAGCTCGCCGGTCAGGTCGCCGGCGCTCTTGCCGGTG
>NZ_RZSB01000342.1:0-6206 GCF_004023285.1 Mesorhizobium sp. M2A.F.Ca.ET.067.02.1.1 | reverse complement strand
GGGTTGTTGGCGGGCTCTGTCCGCTGGCTGCGGCCTTCGCGCGCCAGCTCGTCGGCAGCTGCCGATATCTGCGCTTCGAGATCCTCCATCGACGCCGCCATGTCGAGCCCGCCTTCGTCGCCGGCCAGGTCAAGGTCGAGCGCCTTTTCCAGTTCCGCGGCTACGTCATTCTCGAGAGACTTGGTCGTCGTTGGTTTCTTAGCCATGCCTTCGCTACCCTGTACTAGCTGCCGCGGGACTTATGATTTTGGCCGGATTCTGGCCCGATTCTAGCTTGTCTATCCCGAGCAGGAGGCTGAAAAATGGACCTTCGTATCGTAATGACACACAGGGGTAAAGAAAACATGCATTCCCGGCGATACGTAAAACTTTAAATATAAGGTTAACGGAAGCGTGATCCGGCCGCCTCCCTGACAACATTTTTCCCCTCCAATCGTTAACCCGTTGGCGACCGGAAACGCCTATTTTCTCGGGCTCGTCTGCCCGCTTGATGGAGTTGCAGTGCGTATGCGTGGCGAAAGTGGTATTGCGTTTTCCATGCCGGGGGGAGATGCCTCCGGAACGGCTCGAGCCCGACCTGTGGATCTCGGCCATCTGGCGCGCCAGACAATGGGCGACCGCGACCTCGAACGGGAGGTGCTGGCGCTGTTCGTGCAGCAGTCGCTCAATGTTCGTGACCAGATCGCGGACGCCGACACCAGGCAGAGGGTACTTCTGGCGCACGGCTTGAAGGGCTCGGCGCGCGGCATCGGCGCGTTCGCGGTCGCCGAATGCGCGGCGATCATCGAGAAGCAGCCGGAAGACGTCCGGGCGCTCAAGCGGCTCGGCATGCTGATCGAGGAAGTGCGCGACTTCATCGCGGGCATCAGCCGCTAGCACTATCTTTCTGAAAAACGTCATTTCGTGGCGCTTTCGCGCCGCAGTTGACTTGTCCGGTGGAGTGATTATCTCCGTCGCGACTCCTCAGGTGACTTAATGACCAAGCTGACTTACATCGCCCATGACGGGACCCGATTTGACGTGGAGGCCGAAAACGGCTCGACCGTCATGGAAAACGCCATCCGCAACGCGGTGCCCGGCATCGAGGCCGAATGCGGCGGCGCCTGCGCCTGCGCGACCTGCCATGTCTATGTCGACGAGGCATGGACGGCCGAGGTCGGCGAGCCGGAGGCGATGGAAGAGGACATGCTGGACTTCGCCTACGACGTCCAGCCGAATTCTCGCCTCTCTTGCCAGATCAAGGTGCGCGACGCGCTGGACGGGCTGATCGTGCGCGTGCCCGAACGCCAGGGCTGAAGCCAGCTTCCAGTTTTCTTCGTGCTGGCTGCTTGGCAGCAGGCAATAGCTCATGCAGTCTCGCTCCATTCCCAGAAGGGGCGCAGCGCATGAGCAATACCACCAAGACGGACGTTCTCATTGTCGGCGCAGGGCCGGTCGGCCTTTTCGCCGTGTTCGAGCTCGGCCTGCTCGACATGAAATGCCATCTCATCGACATTCTCGACCGTCCCGGCGGCCAGTGTGCCGAGCTCTATCCGGAAAAACCGATCTACGACATTCCGGGCTGGCCAACGATCTCCGCGCAAGGCCTGGTCGACAAGCTGATGGAGCAGATCCATCCGTTCAAGCCGGAGTTCACTTTCAACCGCATGGTCTCCAACCTGGAAAAGCTCGACGACGGCAGCTTCCGCGTCGCTACCGACGAGGGCGAGCTGTTCGAGGCCAAGGTGGTGGTAATCGCCGCCGGCGGTGGCTCGTTCCAGCCCAAGCGCCCGCCCATTCCGGGCATCGAGGCCTATGAAGGCAAGAGCGTCTTTTATTCGGTCCGGCGCATGGAGGAATTCCGCGGCCACGATCTCGTCATCGTCGGCGGCGGCGATTCGGCGCTCGACTGGACGCTTAACCTGCAACCGATCGCCAACAGCGTGACGCTGGTGCATCGCCGCCCGGAATTCCGGGCGGCACCCGACAGCGTCAACAAGATGTATGCCTTGCAGGAGATGAAGCAGCTCAAATTCCTGGTCGGTCAGGTCAGCGGGCTTGCCGGGACCGACGGCCAGTTGTCATCGGCGACCATCAAGGGCGGTCCGGACGGCGACGTTGAGGTGCCATGCACCCGCATGCTGCCCTTCTTCGGCCTCACCATGAAGCTCGGACCGATCGCCGAATGGGGCCTCAACCTCAACGAGAACCTGATCCCGGTGGACACCGAGAAGTTCCAGACCTCGATCCCGGGCATCTTTGCCGTGGGCGACATCAACTGGTATCCCGGCAAGCTCAAGCTGATCCTGTCAGGCTTCCACGAGGTGGCGCTGATGGCACAGGCCGCCAAGCGCATCGTCAGCCCGGGCGAGCGCATCGTCTTCCAATATACGACCTCATCGACCAGCTTGCAGAAGAAGCTCGGCGTCCAAGACTGAGTATGTTGAATTCAGGCGATGCCGGCCGGACCTGAATCTCAACGCACCTCGGAGAGATTACTCCGCAAGCACCGGCGCGGCGTGCTCGTCGCGGCCGCGCAGTTCCTTTTCCGGCATGAGCGCCAGCACGATCAGCGCAGGGACAAGCGTGATCCCGGTGGTGAGGAAAATCATCACGAACGGCAGCGCCGATGACAATTCGATACGCGTCGCGGCGCCTTCGGACGACAGCGGCAAGCCGTAGCCGAGCGCCACCGCGCCAAGGATTGCCACGCCGAGCGCGCCGCCCAGCGTGCGCAGGAAGGTCAGCACGCCGGTCGCCACGCCCAGGTGAGCGCGGTCGACGGCGTTCTGGACCGAGACGGTGGCGACCGGGAAGGTCGTTCCGCTGCCCAGGCCCGTGAGCGTGGTCAGGATCAGGACTTCGAGCAGCGAGGCGTGTCCCGCAATGGCACTGAGCACGCCAACGCAGACGATGGCAAGGCTGACGCCGATCATGGCGATGCGCTTGTAATGGACAAAACGCGGGATCAAACGGCCGCTGAGGGTGGCGCCGGCGACCGTGCCGAGCAGCAGGCCCAGCATGGCCATGCCGGATTCGCTGACCGAAAGCCCGACGATCGACTGCAGGTAGACCGGCAGGTAAACCGACGCGCCGATGTTTGCCGCCTGCAACAGGAACATCGACAGCGTGCCGGCGAGCACGATCGGGTTGCCCAGCACGTCGAGGGAGATCAAGGGCTCGGCCGCTTTCAGCAGCCTCAGCGCGAAGAAAGCCCAGAACACGGCCGAGCAGGCCACCAGCGCAAGGATTTCGCGGGAGAACCAGGGATAGGCGCTGCCGCCCCAGTTCAGCGCCAGGAGCAGCAGCGACGTAGCGATGACCAGCAGCACGGCGCCGAGCCCGTCGATGCGATGGTTCTTGGCCGCGATCGGCAGCTTCTTCAGCGGGTTGTTGATGATGGCCATGGCAAGGAAGCCGATCGGCAGGTTGATCCAGAAGATCAGCGACCAGTGCAAATGCTCGGCAAAGACGCCGCCGAGCAGAGGGCCGGCGACGCTGGCCACCGCCCATGTGCCGGAGATCCAGGCCGAGTAGCGGGCGCGCTCGCGCGGCGGCACGAGATCGCCTATGACCGTCTGGGCCAGCGCGAAGAGACCGCCGCCGCCGGCGCCCTGGATGGCGCGGCCGATGACCAGCACCAGCATGTTGGGCGCGAGCGCGCTGACCAGCGACCCGAGCAGAAAGACCATAATGGCGGCGTAGATGACGGAACGGCGACCATAGACATCCGAGATCCTGCCGTAGAGCGGCGCCATCGCGGTCGCAGTCAAAAGATAACCGGTGACAATCCACGGCAGATACTCGGCATAGCCAAGCGCGAGCGCGATCGTCGGCAGCGCGGGGGCGACGATTGTCTGGTCAAGGGCTGCCAGCAGCATCGACAACAGCACGCCACCGATGATGGCGTTCTTCTCGCTCTCGCTCATCGGCGCGGCTTTCTGCGCCATCGTCTCGACGGTCTGGTCCATGCATCATTTCTTTCAAAGGCAGGTGCTTGGCGCGCCAAGGTGGCTTTGGCTGGTCGCGCCTGTCATTTCCCATCGTGGATAGGGGGTGTTTCGAACCCGCTATATGTCGTTCGATATAGGCCGTTTTCGACCGTCCTTCGAAAGTTTTCCCCGTCGGGCACCATGCTTGGGCGAAATTGGCCTCGGATGCGGCTTGCTTCGGGTCAAGGCGGCGGCAGCTGGCCGGCTTCAATGCGCTGCATCCGATAGCGCATCAGCCGAAGGATGCGGCTTTCGAAATTGGCGCCCTCGACCCGGTCGAAGCGCACCTGGTCCTGATCGTGCCTGGCGAGCTCGGCTGCCTGGATCGACGCGGCCTCCGCTTTTGCCTGTTCGCACGTCTTTTGCGTGGGGCTGGCCTTCAGCGCGTCCTCGAGCGAGCGCGCATGGTTCTCGGCGATCTCGACATGGCGTTCCTCATGCCGTTTGATGTCGGCCGAGAGCGTGTCCCAGAACAGCCTAACGTCGGGATCGGCTTTGCGCGGGCGCCGCCACTCGGGGAGGATCACCTTGACCTTCACGGTGACGGCCGCATCGGCGATGCGGCAGGACTGCGCGCTCTGGGCGTAGCTGATACGGGTCGTAAAGGCCATCTGCGTGGCGCCTGGATGTCGCGATCCGGTGCTCTTCACTTCGGGGCCGTTTCTCGACAGCTGGTTCTGGATATCGTCGAGCGTGCGGCCGCCGACGCTGAAATAGCTGTAGGTCTTCACCAGATTCGCGGCGACCGCCGGCGTGGCGGCGAGCGCGAGCATCAGGGCGCAGAGCAGGGGACGCTTCATCATATTGCCTCTTCACGCACCTTGCTTTAGGGCCGTCGCCAGCGCAACGGAATTGATTTCCGGCGGATCACGCATGGTTGATGGACAATGACGACAAGGCGATGGCAGTTGGCGCATGGGCGCTATCTCGACCTCGGTCCGAAGGCGGTCGTCGTCGGCATCCTCAACGTGACGCCTGACAGTTTTTCGGACGGCGGTTTGTTCATCGCGCCGGGAAAGGCGCTGGAGCAGGCGCGCCGGATGGTGAAAGAGGGCGCTGCCGTGATCGATGTCGGCGGGGAATCGACGCGGCCGGGTTTCGCTCCGATCACGGCTGAAGAAGAGCAGGGTCGCGTGCTGCCGGTCATCGCGGCGCTCGCCGCTTCCGGCGAGGCGCTGATCTCGGTCGACACCTATCGCGAGGACACCGCGCGGCGCGCAGTCGCCGCCGGCGCCCATATCGTCAACGATGTCTGGGGGCTGCAGCGGGAGCCCGGCATCGCGCGCGTCGCCGCCGAAACCGGCGCCGGGCTCATCATCATGCACACCGGCCGCGAGCGGCAGAAACTGCCTGATGTGATCGACGACCAGTTCCTGTTCCTGCGCAAATCGCTCGAGATCGCGCGTGCGGCCAACGTCGCCGACAGTCAGATCGTGCTCGATGCAGGCTTCGGCTTCGCCAAGGAAACGGCGGCGGAGAACCTCGACCTGATGGCGCGGTTTTCGGAGCTTCAGGCGCTCGGCTACCCGCTGATGGCGGGAACCTCGCGCAAGCGCTTCATCGGCACCGCGACCGGGCGCGAGCCTGGCGATCGGGCCGCCGGCACGGCGGCGACGAGCGTCATCCTGCGCTTGAAGGGGGCCGACCTGTTTCGCGTCCACGATGTCGCAATCAACGTGGACGCGCTGGCGCTGACCGATGCTATGCTTGCCCGCGAAACCGAGCCTCCCCCCGGACCCTGATCATGTACGTCATCCGTATGAAGAATTGCGCCTTCTTCGCCCGCCACGGCGTGCTTGACGAGGAGGAGACGCTTGGCCAACGTTTCTATGTCGATGCCGAGCTGACCGTCGAACCCAGCCGTCCGCTGACGGAGGATTCCATCGAGGATACCGTCAACTACGGCGTCGCCTTCGCGGTCATCGAGAAGATCGTGACCGGACATCGCCGCTTCCTGATCGAGGCGCTGGCGCTGGAGGTCGCAAAGGCGCTGACAGCGCGCTTCTCGCAGATCAGGAAGGCCGCGATCACCGTGCGCAAGCCGAACGCCCCGGTGCCCGGCGTGCTCGATTATGTCGAGGTGACCGTTGTCTGGCCAGAATAGCGTCGTCTATCTCAGCCTCGGCGGCAATCTCGGCGATCCGGCGAGGTCCATGGGCGCGGCATTGCGCATACTGGATGGCGACGACGCGACGCGCGTCACCGCGGTCTCGTCGCTCTACCGCACGCCGCCCT
>NZ_RZSB01000341.1:0-6216 GCF_004023285.1 Mesorhizobium sp. M2A.F.Ca.ET.067.02.1.1 | reverse complement strand
CCCCTTGCTAGGCCGAAAATTGGCGAAAGCCGAGCGCAAAAAATAATCTCCCCCCTTGAGGGGGAGATGTCCGGCAGGACAGAGAAGGGGGCGACGGAACGCCTGCCTTTGAAGGCTGCCGCCCCGCAACACTTCCGTTTCCGCGCCGCCACCTTCGGCAACATCACCGTGGCACTGGCCCCCGACCGGGGTCGCTCGGCCGACCGCCGCGCTGACTACCACGACCCAACCCTGCCTCCCCGCCACGAGCTGATCGCCTTCGGGCTCTGGCTGCAGAAATCGCTCGGCGTCCACGCCATCGTCCATGTCGGCGCGCATGGCACGCTGGAATGGCTGCCGGGCAAGACGGTCGCGCTCTCCGACACCTGTTTCCCCGAGATCGTCACCGGCTCGCTGCCGGTCATCTATGCCTTCATCGTCTCCAATCCCGGCGAAGCGGCGCAGGCCAAGCGCCGCATTTCCGCCGTCACGCTGGGCCATCTGCCCCCGCCCTTGACCGGCGCCGGCCTCGACGAGGCCCAACAGAGGCTGGAACGGCTGGTAGACGAATATGCCCAGGCCGATGGGCTCGACCGCCGCCGCCGCGACCGACTTGCAAAGCTGATCGTCGAGACGGCGCGGAAGACCGGGCTTGCCTCGGAAGCCGGCATCGCCAAGACCGATCAACCCGACGAAGCGCTGCGCCGCATCGATGCCTGGCTCTGCGACCTCAAGGATTTCGCCGTCAAGGACGGGCTGCATGTCTATGGCCGCGCGCCGGAGGATGAAGCCGATCCGCTGCGCCGGCAAAGCGCGGCGGTCGAAAAAACTAACCTGCTCGCCGCGCTCGACGGCCGCCACATCAAGGCCGGCCCTGCCGGTGTGCCGGCGCGGGGCCGCTCCGATGTGCTCCCCACCGGCCGCAACCTCTTCACCTCCGATCCGCGCACCATGCCGACGCCGACCGCCTATGATCTCGGCCAGGCGGCGGCTGAGGAAGTGGTGCGCAGCTACATGCAGAGCCATGGCGACTGGCCGCGCTCGCTGGTCATCGACCTCTGGGGCTCGGCCTCGCTGCGCACCGGCGGCGAGGAGATCGCGCAAGGCCTGGCGCTGATGGGCTGCCGGCCGCAATGGGATGCCGCCACCGGCCGCGTCACCGGCATCGAGGTGCTGCCGCCGGGCGCGCTCGGCCGCCCGCGCGTAGACGTCACCTGGCGCATCTCCGGGCTGTTCCGCGACATGTTCCCGACACAGATCGCGCTTATCGACGCCGCCGCCAATGCCGTCGCCGGCCGCGACGAGGACGATACGGAGAACCCGCTCGCCGCCGCGACACGCGCTCATGGCAAGATCGCCCCGCGCATCTTTGGCACGTCGCCCGGCACCTATGGCGCCGGCGTCGAGGATTTGCTGTCGCGCTGCGAATGGGGCGTGCGCGAGGAGATCGGCCGGGCCTATCTGGAGGCCACCTCGCACGCCTACGGCGGCGCCGACGGCGAGGCGATTGCGGCGCCCGGCGCCTTCGAGGGCCGCGTCGCCGAGGCCGACCTGCTCGTTCACACCGGCGACGATCCGGGCCGCGATATCCTCGAAGGCTCGGCCGATGTCGCCTTCATCGGCGGCTTTTCGGCGGCGCTTGCCGCGCTTGGCCGCAACGCCGACGTTATTGTGCTCGACACCACCGACCCGCAGAAGCCGAAGCCGCGCTCGGTCGGCGAAGCGGTTTCGCGCGTGGTGCGGGCCCGCGCCGTCAACCCGCGCTTCATCGCCGGCCAGATGCGCCACGGCCCGCGCGGCGCCTCGGAATTCGCCGAAACAGTCGACCGCCTGGTCGGCTTCGCCGAAACCACCCATGCCATTTCCGGCGCGCTGATCGAGGCCGTCTACAACGCCTATGTCAGCGATCCGGACGTTCGCGCCTTCCTGCTGCGCGAGAACCCGGCGGCGGCGAAAGTTATCGCCGAGCGCTTTCTCGCTGCCCGGCGGCGAGGCCTCTGGCATCCGCTCAGGAATTCCATCGACGACGATCTCGCTGCCTTGATCGCCGAAGCCGAAACAAACGAGGTGGCGGCATGAACGCCTTTTCGCGCCGCGGCGCCTGCCCTGCTCTCAGCGCGCCGATGCAGACTGGCGATGGGCTTTTGGTGCGGCTCAATCCAGTCACTGGAGGACTTGCGCCAAACTTGCTGATCCGATTAGGCGAATCCGCTCTGCGCCACGGCAACGGCATCATGGAAGTGACCGCGCGCGGCAGCCTGCAGATCCGCGGACTGAGCGCGGAAAGCGCCCGGATGCTGGCGGCTGAGGTGGATGCGCTTGGTATTGCGGTGCGCAGCGGCGTGCCCGTCGAGACGGGGCCGCTGGCGGGGATCGATCCGCAGGAGATTGCTGACCCGCGTCCGCTGGCGGAGCGGCTCAGGGCGGCGATCGAAGAAGCTGGGCTGACGGCAAGGCTGGGGCCGAAGGTATCGGTGGTTGTCGATGGCGGAGGACAGCTTACGATGGACGCTGTGGGGGCCGATGTAAGGCTTGAGGCGGTGCGGGCTGATGCGGGCATCCACTGGAGCGTGTCGGTTGCCGGAGATGGTCGGACTGCGAAGCTTCTGTCGACAGTTGATGCTGATGCGGCGCGCGACATTGCTGTGACGGCACTCCTGATGGTTGCTGAGAAAGGCCGTGAGGCGCATACCCGCGATCTCTCGGACAGACAGCTCAATTCGCTCGCAAGTTGGCACTCCGTCGCCCCCCTCTCTGTCCTGCCGGACATCTCCCCCTCAGGGGGGGAGATTGGCAGCTTTGCCGACGGCTCCCTCTCTGCAGCGAACCCGCACGTCTTCACGTCTGCGATTGGCGAAAGCCGCGGTGGCAAGGCAATCTCCCCCCTTGAGGGGGAGATGTCCGGCAGGACAGAGAGGGGGGCGACGGAACGCCAGCCGGCGGGAAGTCCCATCGACACCTTCAGTCTTCCGGGAGGCCACGCCCTCGGCATCGCCCTCCCCTACGGCAGCATGCCCGCTCAAAACCTCATCGACCTGGCAACACAAGCCACTAACCTCGGCGCCACCGAAATCCGCCTCGCCCCTGGCCGCGCCCTGCTTGTCCTCGGCCTCTCTCCGTCCGCCTGCACCTCGCTGCACGCCTCCGCCGCCACCCTCGGCTTCGTCACGTCCGCCACCGACCCCCGCACCCACATTGCCGCCTGCCCAGGCACGCCGGCCTGCGCCTCCGGCCGCATTGCCACCCGCGCCATCGCCGAGACGATCGCAAGAGAAAGCGCCGAACTCCTCGACACCTCGCTAACCCTCCATATTTCCGGCTGTGCCAAGGGCTGCGCGCATCCCGGCGCGGCGACACTCACCTTGGTCGGCGACGAAAACGGAGCCGGACTTGTCGTGGACGGGACGGCAAAGGCCCTTCCTGCCGGATACAGGCCGGGCTATGACGCCGGCCGCGGCATCGTCGGCATCCTTGCCGCGCTGCGGGCGCAAAGACACCAGGGCGAGACCGCCGCCGCTTGCCTCACAAGGCTTGGCGCCGCCAGCATCGCCGAACTCTATCGACGGAACCAGTGAATGGCCGCCTACGACTATATCCACGACGGCAACGCGATCTATGAGCGCTCTTTCGCCATCATCCGCGCCGAGGCGGACCTGTCGCGCTTCTCGGAAGCCGAAGCCGATGTCGCGATCCGCATGATCCATGCCTGCGGCCAGGTCGAAGCCGCCAGCCATTTTGTCTTCTCCAACGATTTCGTCACCGCCGCTCGCGCGGCCCTGGCCGCCGGCGCGCCGATCTTCTGCGATGCAGAGATGGTGGCGCATGGCGTCACCCGCGCCCGGCTGCCGGCCGGCAACGAGGTAATCTGCACGCTGCGCGACCCGCGCACGCATGACATCGCCAGAGAAATCGGCAACACCCGCTCAGCGGCGGCGATCGACCTCTGGGGCGAGCGCATGGCCGGCTCGGTCGTCGCCATCGGCAATGCGCCGACCGCGCTCTTCTATCTTTTGGAAAAACTGCGCGACGGCGCGCCAAAGCCGGCCGCGATCATCGGCATGCCGGTCGGCTTCGTCGGTGCCGCAGAATCGAAAGATGCGCTGGCCGAAAACGCCTACGGCGTGCCCTACGCCATTGTGCGCGGCAGGCTGGGCGGCAGCGCCATGACCGCCGCCGCGCTCAATTCATTGGCGAGGCCAGGCCTGTGAACGCGCCTGTTAAAGAAGGTTTGGCAAAAGGCCGTCTGGTCGGCGTCGGCACCGGCCCCGGCGACCCCGAGCTGCTGACGCTGAAGGCCGCGCGCGCGCTGGCCGAGGCCGATGTCGTCGCCTATTTCGCCAAGCGCGGCAACAACAGCAATGCGCGCGCGATCGTCGAGGCGCGTTTCCGGCCCGACATGGTCGAGCTGCCGCTGCTCTATCCGGTGACGACGGAAATCGACAAGGATCACGACGACTATCGCGCGCAGATCGCCGATTTCTACGAGCAGTCGGCCGAACAGGTCGCCGAGCATCTCGGCGCCGGCAGGATGGTGGCGGTGCTGTCGGAGGGCGATCCGCTCTTCTACGGCTCCTACATGCATCTGCATGTTCGCCTGGCGCATCGCTTCCCAACCGAGGTCATCCCCGGCATCACCGCCATGTCCGGCTGCTGGTCGGCCACAGACCTGCCGATCGTTCAGGGCGACGACGTGCTGACAGTGCTGCCGGGCACGATGAGCGAGTTCGAGCTGACCCGTCGCCTCGCCGATACCGATGCGGCCGTCATCATGAAGGTCGGCCGCAACCTGCCGAAGATCAGGCGCGCGCTGGAGGCGACCGGCAAGCTGGCGAGGGCCGTCTATGTCGAGCGCGGCACTATGCCGGGCAGCGTCTCGATGCGACTCGCGGAGAAGCCCGACGACAAGGCGCCCTATTTCGCCATCGTGCTGGTCGCCGGCTGGTCGGCCCGCCCAGGGGCAAAGCCATGAGCGGCCGCCTTACCGTTATCGGTCTCGGCCCCGGCAATGCCGACCAGGTCACGCCACAGGCTGCCAATGCCGTCGCCAAGGCTTCCTTCTTCTATGGCTACAAGCCCTATCTCGACCGGCTCGAGCTGCGGCCGGATCAGACCCCCATCGCCTCCGACAATCGCGAGGAGCTCGCCCGTTCCAACGAGGCGCTGGCCAAGGCGGCCGAGGGCCATAACGTCGCCGTCGTTTCCGGCGGCGACCCCGGCGTCTTCGCCATGGCTGCGGCCGTTTGCGAGGCGATCGAGGCCGGTCCCGACGAATGGCGCGCCATCGACCTCGCTGTCGTTCCCGGCGTCACCGCCATGCTTGCCGTCGCGGCCCGCATCGGCGCGCCGCTCGGCCACGATTTCTGCGCCATCTCGCTTTCCGACAATCTGAAGCCGTGGGAGCTGATCGAGCTACGCCTGCTGGCGGCTGCCGGAGCCGGCTTCGTCATCGCGCTCTACAACCCGATCAGCAGGGACCGCCCCTGGCAGCTCGGCCGAGCCTTCGAGTGCCTGAAGGCGATCCTGCCCGGCACCACGCCGGTGATCTTCGGCCGCGCCGCCGGCCGGCCGGACGAGCGTATCGAGGTGTTTTTGCTGGCGGACGCCGATGCGGCAAAAGCCGACATGTCGACCTGCATCATCATCGGCTCGCCCGAGACTCGCATCATCAGGCGCGGCGATAAGCCGGCGCTGGTCTACACGCCGCGTTCGGCAACGGGCGCGAAAAGATGATCGACTTTGGCCGCCAGCGCATCGACGGTTTCGGCCGAGGGCACGTCAGGCAGAGGCGGCCGACGGATCATGACCACTTCGATGCCGAGCGCCCGCGCGGCGGCGATCTTGCCATAGGTCGCCTCGCCGCCGCTGTTCTTGGAGACGACGGCATCGATCCCGTATTTTTCGAGCAGCGCTCGCTCATCCGCTTCCGGAAACGGTCCGCGCGCCAGCAGATAGAGCGCATCGGGCACGGCCAGCTGCGGCTCGACCGGGTCGACGCTGCGGATCAGGTAACAGTGCTGGGGCGCGGCCTCGAAGACGCCTGCCTCCTGCCGGCCGATCGCCAGGAAAACGCGGCGCGGCGCCCGGCCGAGTGCCCTCGCCGCCTCGGCAGCACTGTCGACCAGCGTCCAGTGATCGCCCGCGACCGGCTCCCAGCCAGGGCGCCGCAAGGCCAGGATCGGCACGCCGGATTGCCGCGCCGCTTCAGCGGCGTTGGCCGAGATCCGGGCGGCGTATGGA
>NZ_RZSB01000340.1:0-6245 GCF_004023285.1 Mesorhizobium sp. M2A.F.Ca.ET.067.02.1.1 | reverse complement strand
AACACCTTCACGCCAGCCGGGATCATGCCTTGCGAACCGCCCGGATGATCCGCACCAGCTGCTCCTCATTGATATCGGCACCGGCGCGAATGACCACGCCACCCAGCTCGATCTCCACCGACGCAGACGCTGTCGGGGTGACCTCGACAAAGCCGAGCCGAGCCGTATCCCGCTGCGGCCTGACCGCACCGCTCTTGATCGCATTCCGCCGCCAGCCAAACAGCTGCGAACTCGCCAGTCCAGCCTGGCGCGCGATCGCCGACACGTTCGCACCGGCCTCAGAGACTCTTCAACCAGCCGTGCCGGCGCGCCACCGCCGACACCACCGCACCCGGCGTGAACGTCTCCTCCAGGATCCGCGCCCGCTGGCTCAAGTCTATGGTCAAGTCTGGAGACAAACGATCCTCCAAATCGGATCGTCAAGGGTGCCTCGTCACGCCGGCGCAAAGAAGGTGCGGTCAGGGCCCCGCTTAATGTAGTGCCACTCGACGCGATGGTCCTTCGATCAGGCCAGGATTGCGTTCGAGGTGAACTCCGTCCCGTGGTCAGACACGATCATGCCCGGCTGCGCGTCACGTCACCGACGATGTTCAGCACGCGGAAGCGCCGCCCGCAGGCGAACTGGTCATGGACGAAATCCAGCGACCAGCGTGCATTCGGCCGAGCCTCGACCAGGGTCGGGGCTCGTGTGCCGACCGCCCGGCGCGCACGACGCTTGCGCACGTTCAGCCCTTCCTTACGGTAGAGCCGATAGATACGGTTGATCCCCGACGGCTCTGGTATTCGACAATGCCTCACGCTACAAGACGCTGGTGCATGACTGGTTAACGAAGCGGCCGCGCTGGGATCTGCACTTCACCCCGACAAGCGCTTCTTGGCTAAACCTGGTGGAATGCTGGTTCTTGATCCGGACGCGGCGCTGTCTCCAACGGGGCACCTTTGCCAGCACCAACAGCCTGAAAGCTGCAATGCCTGGATCAAATCCGCCGACGAGATCCTCGTCAGCATTAAACGCCTCTGCCAACGCACTTTGACCTCGCACCACAGTTAGTCTTCCAGATATGTGCACCGGCCTGCCTTGCCACCGAGGTGAGCATTGATCATCTGGATTCTCGATAGCTGGGATCTTCATTCTATGCTTGTCAATTCAGAGATGACCTTGCAAGTCTAACCAGTGGCAAGGCAAGGGAGCTGCTGCGAGCTCCTAGGTATATGAGGCCATAGCCTGTGTTGCGGGCTAACCGGCGGTGAAATTGAGAGAGAATTGAAGAATAACTGAGAACCGTATGAATGCTTGCCATGCGCTTTGTCTCCGTCTGACAGCAGGCAATGTTGCGCGCCGCACGCGACACCGCCGAAAATCGGAAAGAGAAAGATGCTGGCGATCTCGCGCATGGATCGCTGAGCGGTTTGCCGCTAATTGTCTGGGAGGAAAGTTAATGCACAAACTAAGTTGTTCGCGGACTGCCGCAGGAAGCCTTGCTCTTGTTTTTCACGTGAGAGCCGTCTGATGGGAGATAAGCGCCTTCAGCCACCGCTTCTCCGTGCCGAGCCGCGGATCCGGGTCCTTCATGACGACGTCACGATTGACCGGTACAGATGGCTTTGCGACCGGGACAATCCCGATGTCCTCGCGTATCTGGCAGCCGAGAACAGCTACGCGGAGCAAGCGACAGCTCACCTGACAGGGCTCAAGGCGGAGCTCATCGCTGAGATCGAAGGGCGTCAGCTTTGCGAGGGCACGCCGCCACCATTCCAAGTTGGGCCTTTCGAGTACTTCCAAAGACACGAGCAGGACCTGTCTCACCCGGCGTGGTGGCGCCGGCCGGCGACCGGCGGCTCGGCCGAGCTTGTCTTCGACCCCAACGCGATTCCCGGGGCCGAGATCTTCTATTCGCTCGGTGTGTTCGAGCCGAGCGACGACGGGCGTTACGTAGCGTTTAGCTTCGATCTCATCGGTAACGAGCACTACGAGTTGAGAGTGCGGGACATGACCGACGGCCGCGAGGTCTGGCGCGGCTCGGGTCGCGCCAGGCAGGTTGTCTGGGCCGCCGATAATCACACGCTGCTTTTTACACGGGTGCGGGCTGACCGGCGGCAGTGCGATCAGATTGTCCGCTTGGACGTCGAGGCCTGCAGGTCTGAGGTGGTGTTCGAGGAGGCCAACGAGCGACTGGATTTGATGGTGCGGCGTTCTGATAGCGGCGCCTGGTTGTTCCTCGACTTACATGCTACCTTGGACGAGTCCTGTTGCGTTCAACGCGGCGCTGCAGAGGTGTGGTGTCTTCCCGCTGACGAGCCGGGAGGCAAGTGGCGCCGGATCGTGGGGCGTAAACTCGGGCACGAGGTCTTTGCCGAGCATTGGGGCGAGAGTTTTCTGTTTCGTGTGGACGACGCTGGACCGTACTGGCGGCTTGTCCGTGCGCCGATAGATGACCCGTCACCGGCGTGCTGGGAGGAGGTCATTCCACATCGAGCGGGCGTGATGCTCGATGAGATCCACGTGCTCGAAAACCACCTGGTTGTCCTGGAGCGAGAGGGCCTTCGTCCTCGCTTGGTCTCGCGGAACGGAAGCGGGCGGGTCGAAGCCACGATCGCTCCCGACGAGCCGAGTTGCAGCCTTACGGTCGGGCTATCGCCAGATGGTCACTATTCGGTCGCACGGCATCCGTTCCGAAGTTCGAAGTTGATCTACTCGGTTAGCTCATTCGGGACGCCCGATACCGTCGTCGAGCATGATCTCGCCAATGACCGATCGGCAGTCTTGTACCAGGCCCGTGTCGCGGGATATGACCCTACTCAATATATCGCGACAGTCGTCATGGCGGAGGCGGAAGACGGCGTTCAGGTCCCGATTTCGTTGGTCGCGCGGCGTGATCGAACGAGCCCGGGGCCGGTATTATTGAATGTATACGGCTGTTACGGAAAACCGAGATGGCCCTCGTTTTTCCCTTGGCCCTCATCCATGACCCAGCGTTTGAGCCTGCTCGATCGCGGAGTTGCTTTCGGCATCGCGCACGTACGAGGGGGCGGCGAGCTCGGACGTCCATGGCACGAGGCAGCTACCCGCGATCGAAAACGTATCACCCACACAGATCTGATTGCCGCTGCCGAGGGGCTCGTTGAGCAGGGGTTCGCCACCCGCGACGGTATTGTCATTGAGGGAAAGAGCGCTGGTGGGGGTACCGTGCTTGGCGCGGCCCTCTTACGTCCCGACTTGTTCCGCGCAGTGCTCGCTGAGGTTCCGCTTTCCGACATCATTGATACCGAAATGGATTTTACGATGCCGTGCGCACTAGTGGAAACGGTGGAGTACGGAGATCCCCACGTTGCCCACGAATATGAGTTCATGCGGAGCTACGACCCATACTACAACCTCAGCGCCGATCGCCCCTGCCCGCCGACGTATGTCGACGCCGCGCTCTACGACGGCGCGGTGCTCTATCACCAGCCCGCTCGCTATGTAGCGCAGCGTCGGTTTTGTGCAGCCGATCGCGACCCTGAGCTTGTCTTCCGCGTGCGGACTGTGGGCGGCCACAGCGGTGCCTCACATGGGGCTGGCATAGCCGACCAAGCGGCATTTCGCATGGCCTGGGCGCTCGACCAACTCCGACGGCCGAGCGGCTGAGCGGAGTAAGCAAGCGTCTGCCCCGGCTGATCAGATCGTCAGCTGCGCCGGCCAAGCCAAGCCCGGCGGCCGCACAATCCGCGTGTGATAACAAGGGTTCTCGCGGTCATTTCGCTGCACCCGGCGCGCGTTGCGGCGAGCGAAAGGCCGATCCTTATCCGAAGCCCAGCGCCGAGCTGCGCGTCAGCCGTCGGCGGAGGTCACGGCATCGGCCCGGCATGACGTTTGCCGCGGTCGGGCGATCAGATCGTAGCCTCCTGCCGCATACGGCGGCTTTTATCTCGCGCATGGGCGGACGCGGCAGGGGAGTGCCCGTCAGACGGTTTTTGGCCGGCAAATCGACCGACGCCCGCCAGTTCCGTCTCCTCCCATGCGCGCGATCGTTATTGCGAGCGGTTCGATGGACCGGACGATCTTCCGCGCGCCTAATCTTGACAGCGGACATCGAGCGCTGTTCTGCTCGTGGCTGCGGGCATGCAGACCACGCTTAACCATCAGCTCGAAGCGCAGCACCTTCAACCTATCCGCCATGCATTGTCGCCCGACGATAAGGCTCAAGCCGAATACCCCATCTCGGGTGGGTCGAGCCGATCCTCGTCACAGGAGCACGCTGATTCTGCCAATGACCGTGGAATCGGACCCCATGTTTTCGCGCAAAAGGGGGACCTCGGTGGGTGGTGAAGGGCACGGCGGTGAGCGCCCGATCAGGCGAAGCTGGTCAGGGTTGCACAGCCTGATCGGACGCGGGTGATTGGCTTTTCGGTTTTAGCTTTGAGAGCGGCTTTTTGAAGCGCCAGAATTCGTTTCCGGTCTCGATGATCTCGCAATGATGCGTAAGGCGATCGAGCAGCGCGGTGGTCATCTTCGCGTCGCCGGCGAAGACGCTCGGCCACTCGCCGAATGCCAGGTTAGTGGTGATGGTAATCGAGGTGCGTTCGTAGAGCGTCCTTCGCGGGACGATGAATGAGGTGAGTTCGCGAGGATTGCAGTACCGGTCGCATCACAACGATCAGGACCCATCCGATGTTGTTCCGCCTCATTCTTCTGATCCCATCAAGGCGACGGGCGACCGCCGATCCCGCAGAGAAGCAAGACCCTGCGAACGACCTCAGATGCCGGCGAAGCGGAAAGCTCGAAAAGCGCTTGGCTTCAACACGCCGAATAGAGAAGTAACCTTCGGACGGGCAGTGTAGGGCGAGCCACCTCACGAAAGAGGCGGACATACGGTCTTTACGCCTGACGGCCCATCCACGTTCAAGGCTCCTTTCGCGAAACTCCATCGCGGTAACCGGTATGGACTTCCCCGCAGCAATTGTTCACCTGGCGTCGGGCTGCTCGCCGGCCGATGGGGGAGGCAGCGATATCGGTATCCATGTTCGTGCCGGCGGTGGTGACGGCAGCGCCTCCGAAGCCTGCGGCGAAGCATCGGCCACAGCCAAGAAAGCGGGACCCGGCTCGAGACGCTGGTGTGATCGAGCTCGAGATCGACGGCGTCGTGATGCAATGGCCCGGTGCCCATGCCAAGACGGTCGAAGCAGTGATACGCGCTCTGAGGGCAATGTCGTGTCGGGGCCGACTGGTGCGGTCAAGGTCATGGTGGCGACACGGCGCTGGTGCGCAAGACGATCGAGGCCGATCCGTTCTTATGCCTCGGTGTGGCCCAACGCGCGCTGTCGATTCCCATTAAACGGTCGCACATCGGGGTAACGCACCACCTCACCAAGGCCGAAGTGGACACCCTCATCGCGGCGCCCGATCCGAAGACGCCCCGTGGTCGGCGCGACCGAGCCTTTCTGCTCTTCCTGGCACGGACCGGCGCCCGGGTCCCAGAAGCCAAAGGCGTCAACGCAAACGACCTTCAGTTGGAGGGCTCTCACCCGCAAGTGCTGCTGCGCGGCAAGGGGCGCAGAGACCGCGTCGTCCCCATTCCTAAGGACCTGGCGCGCGCGCTGACAACCTTGTTGAGTGAGCGCGGGATCGCCCATCACGAGCCGCGACCGATATTCGTCGGCGCCCGCAACGAGCGCCTGACTCGGTTCGGAGCCACCCATATCGTGCGACGTGCGGCCGCCGAGGCCGTGGCTATCAGGCCTGCCTTGGCCGACAAGCCCATATCGCCGCACATCTTCCGGCACTCCCTCGCCAGGAGGCTTCTCCAGTCCGGCGTGGACCTTTTAACGATCCAAGCCTGGCTGGCACGCACAGGTCGCCACAACCCACCGCTATGCCGCCGCGGATGTCGAGATGATGCGCAAAGGACTCGAGAAGGCGGGGGTCACCGACGATCCCGGCGTGCGTTTCCGACCGAACGACGCCGTTCTGCAACTGCTGAACTTCATTTGAATATTATGTGGCGGAGGCAAGCTGGGTTTGGCCGGCCGCGAAAGCGGTCAGGGCGGCTCCGCCACATAATCTCGCCCGACCCATAAGAACGGATCCGAGCCGGGATCGCGCTCCAGGGCCAGAAGGCCGTCGGGACCTTTTCTAAAATCGACGGGATGACTGGCGACCAACACCTTCACGCCAGCCGGGATCATGCCTTGCGAACCGCCCGGATGATCCGCACCAGCTGCTCCTCATTGATATCGGCACCGGCGCGAATGACCACGCCACCCAG
>NZ_RZSB01000033.1:0-20728 GCF_004023285.1 Mesorhizobium sp. M2A.F.Ca.ET.067.02.1.1 | reverse complement strand
GCGCCTTATGGCGCGAAACAGGTCCGGCCCTTGCGCCGCATCTGCCTCGACCCCGCAAAAGCGTCGATACCCGGCAGCGCGGCGCAAGGGCCGGACCTGTTTCGCGCCATAAGGCGCAGGCCGCTCTACGGCTCGAATATGGGCTGATTTTGGCATTTTGCGCCAGCGCTTTCGAAAGCCCTGTGCGAAGACAAGAAAAACACTAAGCCAGCCCGCGCGGGGCCTGTAGCTGATGGTTAGAGCCGGTGACTCATAACCGCATGGTTGGGGCTCGAATCCCTCCGGCCAGGCGTTACCTTACGCGGTTCGCCAGAGATGAGGCCGACGGCTATCGGCTTTTTATTGGTTCATTGTGGAACATCCTTGGGGATCGCTTGTTAGCCAAGCAGCAGGTTTCACCTCTGGCCGTGGTGCTCGCACGGCCATGTGCTCTTGACGATGGTGTTCGATGGCCAATGACATCCCAGGAAAGAAAGCGCGCCAGGGTGGCCGCGGACTTCCGGTTCTTGCCGTTTTGATCTGCGCACTGGTGCTGGCAGCGATCGCATGGGGCGTTGCCGAGATTTATGGTGAGGCGGCAAAGACGCCTGCGACCGAGGAGAAGCCAGCGCCACAGGAGAATAGTCAGGCGCCCTCATCCTCCAGCCCGAACCCCGCGGAAACCGATCCTGCAAAGTCCAAAGCTGACAATATGAACGTGGCCCCCGTTGATCGAAATCCAGAGGTGGACAGGGACCCAACACCTCGATCCAGCACGGGCGGTGATCAGCCGGGCAAGCAACCTTCACAGCCCGCCTTGCAGTAAGCCGCTCCGCCTTGGGTCCGCCCGAGAGCCGCAGTCATGGGCAGTTGGCACCGCTCTGGGTCCAGAGTGGGCGCTTGTTTTTCTGTGCCAGAGACGAGGCAGGCGCGGTTCTCTACCTGCTATACTGTTTCCGCAGCATGGACGAGCCAAGCCGGTGGGCCGCTCACGAAGTGCGTATATAGTCTTTTTGACGGATGACTACCAATAAAACAGGGCGCCTGGTAACCCATGTTGCGTCACCAACAAGATCGGGGAGCCGTGACACGGCCCGCTGCCTTGTCGGAGGTGCAGACTTCGCCGGCGGTGGGCCGATCGCATCTCAGGCAGCAGGGAAGGCGCGCCATAGCCAGCCAGTAATGTCGACAGATAAGTTACGTGACGGCACCTGTTAGACGGCGTAGCTGGCGCCGCTCTCGTCTTCTGCGACAGCCTCTATCCAATATTGATTGTTGGGCTCGGCCCGCAGAAGCCTGAACATCCCCGTTTGTCCGTCCACTACGAGGTCAAGGAAGGCGTTGGCGGTCTCGACCATGCCGATCGTACGGGCGGCTTGCAGATCCAACGTGGCGATGCCGGGAAACCGACAGCGAAGATTGGTTAGAGCTGACAGCGATCCTCGCGAGGACCGACCTGCGTCGTCAATACTTATCGCGGCCCAGGAATTCGTCTGCGCCAGCTCTTGCGTGAGCTTGTCCGGCGGCGTTGGGCGAACCGCTAATCGACGCATGTGGCAACACTCCTCGATGACGGACGCCATTCGGCCAAACCCTGCCAGAAGCATTGACCGTGCAGGCTTTGTCGGTGGGCACTCCGTTCGCCACCAACCGGGCCGATCGAGCGCGGGATGATCGAATGCACCTTCCTTCGCGATTTGGCTCACAGCGCTCGCGATGATGGTCTTTCTCGGGCTCGCGTCCCGCACGTCGAAGGCTCCGCTCTCGTAATAGCCCTTTTGATGCGCCAGCATCGAGTTCCAGTCGGTGGCCCCGAACAGTGACCAGGCAGTGATGGCGCGTATGTCGGCTCCGTCGTGCCTCGCCGCCTTGGCTTCCTGCCATCCCTCGATCAGCCACCGCAACTGTTCCTCACGCGTGCATCCGTTGTGCAACTCGGTGACGGCGATTGGCCTGCGGTAGCGATCCCAAATTTCCTTTAGCCGGAATCGTAAACGTGCGTGGTCGCGCATCTGAGATCGCACCGCCGCGATGTCGACATAGGCGTCGATGCCATTCCCCCCAGTCTGCTCGTCTGGATACCGCCGGAGATCGTCGTCGAGCAGGCGGTCGCTCGTCAGGTAGTAATCGATCCCAATGACATTGGGGGGGCAAGGGTCCGCGCTCAGCTCGTCGAGATGACGGCGGTCCACGCCCGCGTCAAGCAAGCGCCGGTGGAATGGATGGTCGTCGTCAACCAGGCCGCTCAGCAGATCAAGCGCCAGCCATCGCCGCTCGTTTTCATAGTCGGCCTGGTAGCGGAGGCGGGGCGTGGAGAACACCCGCCCAAAATCTTCGGTCTGGACAAGTTGCGCACCAGGTATGTGTTCTCGGATTGCCTTCATGGCCAGCGCGGTTGCGCGACACTGCGCGACGGTCAATCGGAAGCAGGTTGCCTCGCAGGTGCCATGCGGATGCCAAAGTCCATAGAGGCCGCTTATGCGCGCCGTCGTCAGTGGCTCGTTGATCGGCGTGAACATCTCCAGCCAGGGATAACGTTGCGCCACTTGCCCGGCATACCTGGCCAGCAATTCGGGGAAGTCCGGATCAAGCACATGGGTCGATTTCGGTCCGCTGCCATGATGGACCAGCCCCGCGATCGGCCTCACGCCAAGCCTTCGCAATTCGTTGAGACGCGCGTCCGGCCACCGCCAGTCGCTCGAACCATCGCCTTCGACCAGTTCCCAGAGCACGGGGTATCGCAAGGTCTTGATACCCATCTCGGCTATGAGGCTGAGATCGCCGGCACGGTCGAAATGGCCGGTCTCGCGGAGTTGATCCCGGGTCCGCTCGCGCAGGCGCACGATGCTGCATTCAACGCCGCCCCAGATTTCGAGACTATCGCTCAACTTGCAGCTCCGGGTCCGGCATCATGGCGGTTCGTTGTGTGCGCAACATTAAGCCATCGCTGCGCAGACGGCATTTAGACGGGCATCGCGAGTGCCGATTGCGGTGCGCGATCTGAGGCTGGGATAGTCTTCTGAATACGGGCAAAAGTGGCCAGGGCCTGCCCTACAACCTGGTCCATGTTGTAGTAGCGGTACGTCGCCAGACGGCCGACGAACCACACGTCAGGGCAATTGTCAGCGAGCGCTTCATATTGTTTGTAGAGAGCCTCGTTTTTCGGCCGCGGCACGGGGTAATATGGGTCGCCGATGTCTGTCGGGTATTCGTAGGTGAGGCTGGTCCGGATATTCCTCTGGCCCGTCAAATGCTTATACTCGGTGATGCGGGTATAGGCTTCCGTCTGCGGATAGTTCACCACGGCTACCGGCTGAAATTGCTCGCATTCGAGGGTGACATGCTCGAAGCGCAATGAGCGATAGGGCAGGCGGCCCAGCTTCCAGTCAAAGAATTCATCAATCGGCCCGGTGTAGATCAGCCGCCGGAAGGGAATTCGCTCTCGGACCTCGCGATAATCGGTCTGCAGCATGATCTTGACGTTGGGATGGTCCAACATCCGTTCGAACATGCGCGTGTAGCCGCCGGCCGGCATCTGCTGGAAGCTGTCGCCGAAATAGCGATCGTCGCGGTTCGTTCTCGTTGGAACGCGGGCCGTCACGGACTTGCTCAACTGGCTGGGATCGACCCCCCACTGCTTTCTGGTGTAGCCGCGGAAGAATTTCTCATAGAGCTCCCTACCGACGGTGCTGACAACCACATCCTCGGCGGTACGGACTTCGCCAACGGTTTCACGACGCGACGCGAAGAACTCTTCCAGCTCTGCCGGGCTTAGCTCGAGACCATAAAGATGGTTGATGGTGTCGAGGTTTATAGGAATCGGCAGAAGCTTGCCGTCCACGAAAGCGAGCACACGGTGCTCGTAAGGGCGCCAGCTTGTGAACTGCGACAGATAGTCGACGATCGACTGGGCGTTCGTATGGAATATATGCGGTCCGTAACGATGGATGAGAATGCCGGCTTCGTTGTAG
Source organism: Mesorhizobium sp. M2A.F.Ca.ET.067.02.1.1 (assembly GCF_004023285.1). NCBI lineage: Bacteria > Pseudomonadati > Pseudomonadota > Alphaproteobacteria > Hyphomicrobiales > Phyllobacteriaceae > Mesorhizobium > Mesorhizobium sp. M2A.F.Ca.ET.067.02.1.1. The sequence continues at coordinate 16,778 of NZ_RZSB01000033.1, read as the reverse complement.
CAGTCATACGCGTTTCCGCCGATGTGACTCCGACGGTCTATGATGAGAACGCTTTCGCTTCGTTGCGAAGCGATCCGTTCCGCGAGAACGCTGCCGGCAAAGCCTGCCCCGACAATCAGCCAGGCGAACATGGTCACGCGCTCCTGCGGAAGGGCACGACCTTCTTGCTTGCACTGGCTTTCTTGATGTGGGCGGCCATGGCATCCCATGTTCGCTGCCAGGACATGTTGGCCAAATAGGCATCAACCGCTGGCAGGCGCATTTCGCGCGGTTGCGCCAGCGCGGAGCGCAGTTTGGCCTCGATGTCTTCGGCGTCGGCGATATCGACGAGGCCGGCGGCAGCGTAGCTTCGCACCACATCGACAATCGCAGTCGACACCACGGGCAGGCCGGCGGCAAGGAATTCGGGAGTTTTCGTGGGGCTGATGAAGCGTGTCGCTTCGTTGAGCGCGAACGGCATCCACCCGACATCCCAATGCCGGAGGTAGTCGGGCAGATCCTTGTAGGCTTTGCTGCCGAGCCAGTGCAGGTTGTTTGCCCTCGGCAGGATGTCCGGATCGATCTTGACGACCGGACCAAGCATCACGAAGTGCACATCTGGCATCGTGCTGGAAGCCTGCGCCACGAGATCGATATCGAGGCGCTCGTCGATGACACCGAAGAAGCCAACCCGAGGATGCGGGATTGTGAGTTGATCCGCCGGCTCCTCGCCGGGCGCCCTCGCCTTGTGAAAGTGGTTGACGTCAATGCTGCTGGGGAAGGGATAGATCGCCCGATGTTGGCAACGCTTCGCTTCGAACAGGCTTAAGCCGCCCGTGAAGACCACATCGGCGCATTCGAAGAGCGCCCGTTCCAGCAACGCAAGCTGGGCCGGCGCATCCTTGAACGCCGCAAGCTCGTCCATGCAGTCATAGACGCGCACGTCGAAGTTGACATGCGCGCTGAAGCGCAGCGCCATCGGGGTATAATACCAGGCAGTCAATTGGGCGTGCGGCGTCGACGCGATGATCCGGTCCAGATATCTGCGCTGGATCGCATCGGCTCTGGCGGGGCTGGTGCCGATCGGGAGCAAAGGGGTCGCTACCCGAATGCCCGGCGCAGCGTCGCAAAACCGAATGGACGAGTGGGAGCATTCTTCAAAAACGGGCTCCTCGAAGTAAACGATTTGGTGCTCTCTCGAGGCATGCGTGAGAATGTGCTGCGGACGTTGATAGACGAAATTCCATCGCAAATGGGAGAAGCATATCAATAAATCTTGCTCTTTTCTGGTTTTGATTTTGGCTGGTATTCTTATCGCCGCGTCCATATAAGCTTTTCCCTGGTGACATTGCGGTTTATACTGCGAATAACATTTGTTAATCGCGAGATGCAAGAAGCTATTCCTGCCGCATGTCTAACTGTCGGCTGATTAACTTGTTCCAGCCAGCGAGCGATATGCAGGCGGAGTGCCGGCCAGAGCGTCTGGCATCTCAGGCTGCAGCTTTCTGGGGACGGCCGCTCGGGTGCCGCATTTTCGTTGAATGAGCAGCTAGAATATTCGGTGGCTTAAATTGATTCGTCGGACCGACGCCAAGGGCGTTTAGCGGCCGACAATCGCTGGGATAGATAGATGAAGATCGAGTTCGAGACGAATGTGTTCCCGTTGTTTCACCCGCAAGCGGTGGACGATCTCAAGGACCCGTGCCCGGTTTATGACGGCCGGCTTTGGCATGTATTCGGATCGAGCGGCACGGTGACCAGCGAGACTTGGAAGATTCTTCACGCCACGGCGCCGGAGTTGCACGGACCGTGGACGGAGCACGCGCCGATCGAGCTTCCGGTCACCGGCTCGGGCGTCGCGGCGCCGGGTGTAGTCCACGAAGACGGCGTCTTCCACATGTTCATCCAAACTGAGTTTATGAAATCCGGCGGCCGCTGTGCACATGCGGTGTCCAATGATGGGTTCAACTGGGTGGTGCTCAAGCCGGCAATCCTGTCAGTGCCTGATACGGATGAAGACGGCATCTATGATCCCCACCCGGCTCTCATCGGGGGCAAGCGTTACCTCGTTTATTCCGGCATGCCGAAATTCACCCGCGTGCCGCAGCCGGATATCTATCTGGCCCGGAGCCAGTCCGATTCATGGTTCGGGCCCTGGAAGCGCTTGGGCAAAATCCTGGACCACAATGACATTCCCCACCACAACACGCGGGACGACCCCGACTACGAATGGGGGATTGAAGGTGCCCAGTTGGTGGAACTTCCGGACGGCCGCGTGCTCCTCAACGCCACCTGCTTCCTTCCGCACGGACCGCGCGGTAGCCGGCAGCGGGTGTTCTTCGCCGTTGCGAGCGCCGTTACCGGACCTTACGTCTCGGTCGGTCCAGTGCTTGACCCGGGCGGACCTGGGGAAAACGGCCACTCGACGGTGATGATTGATGGCGAGCGGCTGACCCTTTTTTATCAGAGCCGCGTTGCGGCGACCAACCATCGCTGGCGCTACGGGTTGGCGAGTTTCGACGTGTCCCAGCTTTCCAAGGCGGCTTGACCCGCTCGTCGCGAGCCTTCCTCGACCACGCTTCCTACACGGCGGAGCAACTGATGTGGCTGACCATCATCCATCTGGCGTTCGTGCTTTCGGCGCTGATGCTGGCCCATATCGACCGGGTCATGGCGTTGGCGAAAGGCAAGAAGGCCGCGGCGGATTAAGGCCGCCTGCGCCCTTCAGTAGATTCTTCTGACCTTCGTCTGCGAGTTCGCAAACACCTCGTCGGGAACGAAGAAATCGCCCGCGAGCTGACCGGCGGCGCCTGGCGCGTACACCGAAAAATCCGTCACGCCTTCGGCGCGCAGCACCTCTTCGTCGATGTAGAAATCGCCGGTCGCCTCGCGCGACGGGCGCATGAAGATCGCATGTGCGGCGTCGGCCATGATGTCGGGCGAGCGGCTCATCGCCGCCACCGTGGCTCCGCCCAGAAGATTGCGCACCGCGGCCGTGTCGATGGTCGAGATCGGCCAAAGTGAATTGACCGCGATGCCGTCCTTGGCGAACTCCGCGCTCATGCCAAGCGTGCACATCGACATGCCGAACTTCGCCATCGTGTAGGCAACATGGTTCTTGAACCACTTGGCCTTCATGTCGAGCGGCGGCGCCAGATTCAGGATGTGAGGGTTCTTGGCCAACTTCAGGTGCGGAATGCACATTTTGGAGACCAGGAACGTGCCGCGCGTGTTGATCTGATGCATCAGATCGTAGCGCTTCATGTCGGTCTCCAGCGTGCCGGTGAGCTGGATGGCGCTGGCATTGTTGACGCAGATGTCGATGCCGCCGAACCGCTCGACGGTTTTCGCCACCGCATCGGCCACCTGCGCTTCGTCGCGGATGTCGCAAAGCACCGGCAGCGCCTTGCCGCCGGCCTGCTCGATTTCTTGCGCTGCGGTGTAGATGGTGCCCGGCAGCTTCGGATGCGGCTCGGCGGTCTTGGCCGCGATCGTCACATTGGCGCCGTCGCGCGCCGCCCTGAGCGCGATCGCCAGCCCGATGCCGCGCGATCCGCCCGAGATGAACAGCGTCTTTCCGTTGAGCGACATCCTTTTGCCTCCCTGTTCAATAAGGGAGGCAACTTGCGCGGCAGACAGCCGTGGCGCAAGGGGCAAGACGGATTACGCAGCGTCGTGCCGGAAGGCCTAGACCAGCACCAGCCCCTGCCGCATCGCTATCGCGATCGCGTCCGTCCGGTTGGCGGCGCCAAGCTTGATCAGGATGGCGGCGACATGGAACTTCGCCGTGTGGACCGAAATGTTGAGCCGCCGGGCGATCACCTTGTTCGGGGCGCCTTCGGCGAGCAGCGCCAGCACCTCCGCCTCGCGCGGCGACAGGGCCGGACGCGCCGGATTGTCATCCGTCACGTCCTCTTCAGCGAGCCCGTCATGGAAATCGCCATGCGCGACCTCCGATGGCCCTGCCCTGTCGATGCGATAGCCGGAAGCTGCGAGCCGCGCCGCCGCGGCGATCAACAGGCTATCGGCCAACGACGGCAGCACGGCGACCACATTGCCGCGAAGCCGCTCGTGTCCGCTGCGGCGGGACAGCAGCACAACAGGCATCGTCGAGCCTATGGCCCGGCTTTCCAAGGCCGCATCGTCTGTCACCGCGACATCCGCTGGCTGGCCTGTGCTGCTCCCGGCCAATGTCGGCAGCAGATCGTCACTCGCGGCAAGCGCATCGGCAAGCTGCTCGTCCCGCTCGGCATCGCCGAGCGCCACCAGCACCGTCAGCCGGTGGGCTGACGGTTCCGGTCGTGCGATCACTTGTGCCGCGCTGCTTGCCATCAATCCTCTCAGCTCAGCGGCTTCTCGCCGATGGTGATCGAAACGTCGCGCTCAGCGCCGCCGCTCGAAACACCAAGCGTCACGGTGGTACCCGCGCTGTCCGGCCCGAGCTTGCGGATCAGCTCGCGCGGGCCATGCACGGCTTCGCCGTTCCAGGCGACGACGATGTCGCCGACATGCAGGCCGGCGGCCTTGGCCGGGCCGTTGTCGTCCAGGCTCATGACCATGGCGCCTTTGGTGTCGCCGTTGCGGATCGGATGCAGCCCGGCGCCGAGGTAGCCGCGCGCGACATGACCCTTCTCGCGCAGCGTGGCAATCGCGCGCTCGATCGTCTCGTAAGGCATGACCAGCGCCCGCCGGCGCGGTCCGAACAACAGCATGCCGATCAGCCCGCACCTGGCGTCGAGCACCGGACCGCCCTCGAAGCGACCGCCGGTGTTGATGGCAAGGTTGATACGCTGGTCGATCGTGCCGCCGCGCATCGAGCGCCACGCCGGCCCGACCTCGCCGACCGTGCCGAACACGGCAAGCGCTGCGCCATCACTGTTGCCCACGGCGATCGCCAGATTGCCGGGACGCACCGCATCGGCCTGCGCCAATTGCGGCAAACCGGCAGCGCCGGAAGCGGGCTTCAGCAGCGCAACGCCCGTCGACGGATCGCGGCCGGCCAGCTCTGCCTTCACGGTTTCGCCGGAGGCCAGCGTCAATTCGATCTCCTCGCCGGCTTCGACCACTTCCTCGGCGGTGACGAAATAGCCGTCGCGCCAGTGGAAGGCGCTGGCGGTGCGGTGGTGATGCGTGACGAAACTCGCCAGCGCGGGCGCAGCTGTGGCCGCGACATCGGCAATCGCGTCGGAAAAGGCACTGAGGTTGAAATCGCTCATAAGACTGTCTCCTGGGTTCGGTGACCCAGATATCGCTCGCTAGCGCAGCCGCGGGTACTCGCCTGACGGCTAGTCGGCCGGCGGACTGGCCATGTGGTCAGGTCGCGGCGCCCCTGGCTGCTCCGCACATATAGTCATCATTCTACGAGGGAACACGCCCATGGCTTTCGCAGCCGAAAAACTTCCATCCGATGACAGTTTGCTCGACGCCTACTCGGCATCCGTGGCTGACGCTGTCGACCGTATCGGTCCGGCCGTGTGCCGCATCGAGCGCATTGGCGCCGGCGGTCACGGCTCCGGCTTCGTCATCGCGCAGGATGGCCTGGTCGTCACCAACTTCCATGTCGTCGGCGACGCGCGCGCCGTGCGCGTCACCATGCCGGATGGCGCCTCGCGCGAAGGCCACGTGCTTGGCCGCGATCCCGACACCGACATCGCGCTGGTGCGCGCCGACGGCAGTTTCGCCGATGTCGCGCCGCTCGGCGACTCCAAGCGCCTGCGCCGCGGCCAGATCGCGATCGCGATCGGCAATCCGCTCGGCTTCGAATGGACCGTCACCGCCGGCGTCGTCTCCGCGCTCGGCCGCTCGATGCGCGCCTCGACCGGCCGGCTGATCGACGACGTCATCCAGACCGATGCCGCGCTCAATCCCGGCAATTCCGGGGGGCCGCTGGTGTCGTCGGCGGGCGAGGTGATCGGCGTCAACACCGCCATGATCCACGGCGCACAAGGCATCGCCTTCGCTGTCGCCTCCAACACCGCCAATTTCGTCATCTCCGAAATCATCCGCTTCGGCCGCGTGCGCCGCGCCTTCATTGGCGTCTCTGCCGACACGACCAACCTGCCGCGCCGGGCGGCCCTGTTGTCGCAAGTCACCACGAACACGGCGGTGCGCCTGCGCAGCGTCGAGAAGAACGGCCCCGCCGCCAAGGCCGGCCTGAAGGAAGGCGACATCATCGCGGCAATAGACGGCCGGCCGGTCACCGGCGTCGACGACCTCGTGCGCATGCTCGACGCCGAGCGCATCGGCCGCGAGACGCTCTGCACTGTCGTGCGCCGCACCGGCGTCAACCAGGTGGCGGTGACGCCGGTAGCGCGGACGAGCTAAGCCTCGCTGGCTTAGCTTCCCGCCATCCCCTCGGCATATTGCGCCAAGAATTCCTCGCTTGGCGGGATCGGCTTGATGACGTCGATCAGCACGCCGTTGGGGTCCCTGGTGATGAAGTGCCGCTGGCCGAACGGCTCGTCACGCAAGCTGCGCAGGATCGGCAGGCCGGCGGCGATGGCGCGCTCATAGACGGAGTCGGGATCGCGCACCTCGAAATTGATCAGCAGGCCTGACGTTCGTCCGCGCCCCTCCTGCGGGATCGTCTCATGATCCCCTTGCACGATGCCAAGATTGACGCGTCTATCCTCCGCCGACTGCAGATGCACATACCAGTCGCTTTTGAAGAGCGGCTTGAAGCGGAAATGCTCGACATAAAAAGCCGCCGTGCCTTCGACATCGTCCGTCATCAGCACCGGATAATAGCTGGTCGTCTTCATCTTTCCTTCTCCTCTCACCCAACATACAGTCTGTATGTAAATGCAAATAACATACAGGCTGCATGTATGCAACAAGAGTCCGGACGCCGCTCCAACCACGACCGCACCGAGGCGACGCGCGCCGATCTGATCCGCGCGGCGCGAAAGCTGTTCACGGAAAAATCCTATGCCGAGACCGGCACGCCGGAGATCGTTGCCGAAGCCGGCGTGACGCGCGGGGCGCTCTATCATCATTTCGCCGACAAGCAGGCCCTGTTCGCCGCGGTCGTCGAACAGGAAGCAGCGACCGTGGCCGCCGAGATCGATCATGCCTCGCCGCCGTCGCCCTCCGCGCGCGAAGCCTTGATCGCCGGATCGGATGCCTATCTCAAGGCAATGCGGGTGCCCGGCCGCACGCGGCTTCTGCTGCTCGACGGGCCGGCCGTGCTCGGCCGCGCAGCCATGGACGAGATCGACAACCGCCACGGCAACCGCTCGCTGCGCGAAGGCCTGGTCGCCGCGATGCGGGCGCAGGCGATGACCAGATTGCCAGCCGAGGCGCTGACCGCCCTGCTCGCCGCCGCCTTCGACCGGGCGGCTCTGGCCATCGAGGTCGGCGCGCCCGCCGAGGACTATCGTGCTGTGCTGATCGCCCTCATGGACGGCTTGACTCCGGTCCGTCCTCCGCCCACAGGCCTGGCTCCATCTCGTTGAAGCAGCCGAGTTGCCGCCTGAACTCGTCGATCAGCCAGGTCGCCGCCGGCTTGGGGCTGCGGTCATTGCGGTGCATGGCATACATCGGCGAGCGGACTTCGCGGTAAGGCTCGAGATCGAGCTCGACCAGCCTGCCGCTGGCAAGGTCGTCGGCGATCAGCCAGCGCGGCAAGCCACCCCAGCCGAGACCTTCGCGCATCAGCGCATGCTTGGTGCGCACATCCGTCAGCCGCCAGGTGCGATAGGCAAAGACACCATAGTCTCGCCCGCGCGTCCGCTCCGACTGGTCGGTGACGACAAGCTGGATGTGCTCGCGCAGGTCCTCGACACCGACCGGCTTCGGCAGTTTGGCCAATGGATGGTCGGGCGCCGCCGCAGGCACCAGGGAGGTGAAGCCGATGCGCAGCAGATTGACGTCGGCATCGCCTTGCAGGCCGCCGAAGCCGAGATCCACCTGGCCGTTCACGACTTGGTCGACGATCAGGCCGAGCGAGCCGATATAAAGCCGCAGCATGACCGCCGGGAACTGCGCCTCAAAGGCCTTGAGCACGCGCACCAGCGCCGGCGAAGGCAGCGTCACGTCGACCGATATCGCCACTTCCGCTTCCAGCCCTTGCCGGTAGCCGTCGGCGCGCGAGCGGATGCGCTGCAGCACGCCGATCATGCGCCGCGCATCCTCCAGCATCGCCTTGCCGACATCGGTCAGCTGCGGCTCGCGCACGCCTTCGCGCTCGAACAGCTTCAGCCCAAGCTGCGCTTCCAGATTGGCGATGCCGTAGCTCACCACCGACTGCGCCCGGTTGAGCTTGCGCCCTGCTGCTGAGAAGCTGCCGGTATCGGCGACTGCCACCAGGATCTGGAGTTGGTCCAATGTCGGGTTCGGCTGCATGGCTATGCCATCCACTTTATTGATGGATTGTATACATATTATACCAGTTATCCTGATGGAGCAGCAATCCCATATTGGCGTGGAAAGTTTAAATCCAACCCCAAGGGGACACCGCCATGTCTATTCTTCTCGTTACCTCCAGCCCGCGTGGCGCCGCTTCGCACTCGACCCGCGTCGCCACCGATCTCGCCCAGAAGCTTGTTGCCGCCGATCCGTCCAACACGCTTGTCGTGCGCGATCTGGTCGCCAATCCGCTGCCGCATATCGACCCCGACTACGCCACCGGCATCTACACGCCGGCCGAAGCGCGCACGCCGCGCCAGGCCGAAGTCGTCGGCGTTTCCGACGCCGTGCTCGATGAGGTCTTCGCCGCCGACACGATCATCCTCGCCACCGGCTTCATCAACTTCAACATCTCCTCGACGTTGAAGTCCTGGGTCGACCACGTCGCCCGCTCGGGCAAGACCTTCGCTTACGGCGAGAATGGTCCGAAGGGCCTTGTCGCCGGCAAGAAGGTCTACATCGTGCTAGCTTCCGGCGGCATCTATTCGGAAGGCGCCGCGGTGCAGATGGACCATGCGGTACCCTATCTGCGCAGCGTGCTCGGCTTCCTCGGCATGACCGACGTTGAAGTGATCCGCGTCGAGGGCGTCGGCATGGGTGCCGATGCCGTGACCGCCGCGCTCGCCAAGGCCACCGCCAAGGTCGACGCGATCGCCGCCCCCAACGCCAACCAGGCCGCCGCGGCTGCCTGATCACCTATGCTGGAGATGAAAGAGGCAGGCGCCCGCCAGCGCCTGCCTCTTTCTGCATTTCGCCGGTAGCCGGCCACCCTACAGCGGCGGCAGCACCACGGCCGGATGGCGGTCCTCGCGCAAGATCAGCCCAAGGCTGTAATCCAGCGCCAGCTTCATGGCGCCGAGCGCGGTTCCGACATCTTCCAGCGTGCTGACCGCGATTGGCGTCGGCCAGGCCAATTCGCCGGCCACCCGCTCGACCTCCGCCGTCATCAACGCGTTGCGGCCGACGCCGCCGCCAAGCACGATCAGGCCCGGGTCGAGCATGCCGATGCAGCCGGCCGCGAGCCGGCCGATATCGGCGGCATGGCGCGAGACAGCCTCGGCGGCCGGCCGCGACCCCGCCAGTGCCAGCGCGAACAATTCCTTGGCCGAATTCGGCGGGGTCCCCTCTTCCGCCGGCCAGGTCTGTCGGCTGCGCTCGACAAGCGCCCGCGAGCCGAGATAGTGCTCAAGCCCCTCGCGAAAAGGCACTTCGCTGGCCGACCACGGAAACGGCATGCGGCCGACTTCGCCGGCAGCGCCGCCGGCGCCGCGATAAAGCCGGCCTTCATTGATCAGGCCCAGGCCGACGCGAACGCCGACCTGCAGGAAGGCAAAGGTCTCGTGACCCTGCGCGGCGCCGAAATGCCTTTCGGCGATCGCCGCGCAGTTGACGTTGTTTTCGAGGATAATCGGCACATCGATCTTGCGGCGAAGGGCGTGGAGCACCGCGCCCGGGCCGTTGCCCTGGCCATTGCCGAGGCGGCTGTGCGAGACGATGCGCGGCACCGCAACCGCGATGCTGCGTAAGGTGCGAAAAGCCTTGCCGACCTTGGCCGGGATCGATTTGGCTACCGCAAGAATGAACGCCCCGGTCTCGTCGACGGTCGCTCCGTCCGGAATGCTCTCTTCCACCGTCGCCAGGGGCTGGGCATCCATCGAATAGGCGACGGCGCGCACCTGTGCCGCGCCGACATCGATGCCGATCACATAGCCGGCGCCGGGGCCGATGCCATAGATGGTGGCGGTCCGCCCGATGGCGCCGCGTTCCGTCCCGCGCGACGAGACAAGGCCAAGCGCGCTGAGTTCGGAAACGGCGGCCGACATGGTCGGCTTGGAGAGTTCCAGCATCGAGCCAAGCTTCGGCCGGGTCACTGGCCCCTGCGAGGCCAGCAGGCGCAGCACGGCGCGGGCGCTTTCCGTCAGGCTGGGGATTTCGGATGGAGCCATCTGCGACGTTGTTCCGCCTTCATCCTCTCGGCGCTCGGCCAATCGCCGGCTCGCATATCACGAATCAACCGCGACCATTGCCATTGTGATGCGTTTCGGCGGATTGCGCGAACGCGCCCTGGTGAGCGAACAATTCTGTGGTCCCGGAGAACTAAAGTTCCGTCGGCGACCAGGGCTTCAGCTTTGTATCGGTTTGCCGGTAGCGGAAGGTGATGTCGGTCAGGCCGGCCGCATCCTGCATATCCGCGACGACCATCTGCAGCGCGATGATCTCCAGGATGCCGTCCGCGATCGCATTGCCCAGCGCCGGGATGATGATGATTGCGAGCTTCTCCGTGGCGGCGATATCGGTCCGTCGCGTGATCAGCACCGAGGGGCAGCCGAAGCCGGCGACGTCCTGCGCGATCTTGACCTCGCGGTCCTCGCCAAAGGCGATCAGGCTGGTGGCCGCGTCCTGCGATTCCATCGGGCCATGCAGATAGTTCAGCGTGTCCCAGCCGGAGGCGGGAATCCGGACCGCCTCGCGGATTAGCATCGCTGCCTCGCCCGCATTGGCAAAGCCGATACGGGTACCGACAATGTCCATGGAGGCGCGACCGCCAAGCAGCCTTGCCGCCCGACCGGCGCTCTCCCAACCATCGGCCAGCAGCCGCTCGACCGCCTCCGGCAGTTGCGCCCAGTCGAAGGAGCCGCCGGCGATCTTGTCGGCCAGCATGCCGAGCGCGAGCAGGGTTCCTGTATAGCCGGTCGAACTGGCGCCATTGTCGGCGCCCGATTCCATGGCGAGCACCGCGCCGGTGATGTCGGCCAGTGGATTGTCGGCGCCGCGGCAGATGGCAAGGCGTGGATAGGCCTTCGCCTCTCGCATCACATCGGCGATTTCGCGGCTCTGGCCGGAGGCCGACAGGGCGACAAAGGCATCCGCCGCCGCATCCGTCCGGCCATAGAGTTCGGTCGGCACGAAGGCGAAACCCCGCCGACCCAGTTGGCGCAGATAGAAGGCGCCCGCGAGGGCCGCCTGATAGCTGGCGCCGATGCCGGCAAAGCCGATCGTGCCGGCGGCAAAGCCTGACAGGTCGAGCGAATCGAGCGCCCTTGCCACGGCCTGCCTTCCGATTTCCAGGCTTTCGGCCTGGCGCAACACCGCTGGGCGGTAACCGATACGCTTCATGTCAATGCTCCTCGATCCGCCCTCAGCCGTTGCCACGCTTCTTGCCCACGATTAGGCGTCCGGCCAACGCCACCGCGCCGATCACCGGCGGCTCGCGCAGCAGGACCACGCGGCTCGCCGGCGACACGGACGCCATCGCCTTGACGAAAGCTTCCATCAGCATCGGCTGCTCGGCAATGACGCCGCCGCCGGCGACGACCAGCGACGCATCGGCGCCGCGTTCGATCAGCAGTTGCACAAGCGCCGCGAGCCCCTCCCCGCCTTCCTCGATGACGCGCGAAGCGAGCGGCGAACCGGCGTTCGCGGCATCGAAGACAGCGTTGGCATAGCGGCCCCAGGCAGCGGCGCCGCGTGTCTCGTTGAGCAAGATGCCGAGCTTGGTCTGGTCGTCGGTTCCGATCTCGCGCATAAGCATCGCTATCAGCGGATCGCCCTCCTGGCCGCGATCGAGAGCGCGGCGGATCGCCTTGACGGCCTCGCGCACCAGCGCCGCCGCGCTTCCTTCATCGCCCAGGATCCAGCCCCAGCCGCCGGCGGCAAGCATTTTGCCCTCGGCCGTGCGCGCAACCGCGATCGAACCGGTGCCGGCCACGACGCCGATGCCATCATCATAGCCGGCGGCGGGCACCATCAGCTCGGCATCGTTGACCACCTGCACGCTGGTTTTCAGATTGGCCGACAGCAGCGCCTGAAAGCGCCCGCATTGCTCCTCGGTGTCGCAGCCATGCGCGCCGACGGCAACCGCGGCAGGCGCTGAACCGCCGCACAAATCCAGGACGATGTCCGAGAGCTTCAGCGCGTCGGCCTCCATCTGGCGGATCCGCCATTCGTCGGTGATAACCGTCTTGTCGAACAACACGGTGTCGCCGCGACGCCCCAGGATGCGCGTCTTGGTGCCGCCTATGTCCACACCCACCAACAGGTTCCGATCCACGCACATTCCCTTCGCCAGACGCGCGCGCCGAAGCTTCGCGCAATGCAGCAATTCCGTTAGTTAGGAAACTTTACAAACTATCTTTCCAGACGGCAAGAACTATGATTTGATCAACCCCGTCCAAGCGCATGAAGCGCTGAATGGGAGATCAGGAAGATGAGCAGGAGAAGGATCGGCCTGGCCCTCGCGGCCGCCTCTTTCGCATGGGGATTTGCAACAAGTCTGGCGCATGCCACCGACATCTCGTTCTGGACCTGGCGCCAGGAAGACAAGGCCGCCTATAACGAGCTCTTCGCCGACTTCACCAAGGCGAACCCAGACATCCACGTGAAGTTCGAGTCCTTCCAGGACGAGAACTACCCGACCATCGTCTCGACGGCATTGGCGGGCGGCAAGGGCGGCGACGTCATTCACACGCACGCCTATGGTTGGCTCGAGCAATTCGTAAAGGCCGGCTATTTCGAGCCGCTCGACATGGCGACCGTACCCTCGCTCGCCAACCAGCCGGCGGATGCGCTGGTGTCCGGCACCTACCGCGCCGACAAGAAGGTCTATTCGCTGCCCTTCGCCTCGCAGACGCTTGGCCTGTTCATCAACAAGGACGTCTTCGCCAAGGCCGGGCTGACGCCGCCGACCACCTGGGACGAGTTCATCACCGTCAGCAAGGCACTGAAGGAGAAGGGCATCTATCCTTTGGCTAACGGCATGGGCACCAGCTGGTTCAACGAAATGTTCGTGGCCATCTTCACCAACCCGTTCCTTGGCCCCGACTTCGTCAGCGACCTGACCAGCGGCAAGACCACCTTCAAGGATCCGCGCTATGTCGCGGCACTCGGCAAGCTGCTCGAGCTGCGCCCCTATATGCCCGACGGCTTCGAAGGCATCGACTATGAGACGGCCGGCCAGCTGTTCCTGAGCGGCAAGGCGGCGATGCTCGCCGGCGGCAGCTTCGACATCGCCACCTACCGGTCGCAGAACCCCGCCATCAACATGGACTTCGTCACCCCGCCTATGGCCAAGGCCGGCGACACGCCGCAAGTCACGAAATTCTTCGACGGCGGCTACGCGGTCAATTCGAAGTCGGCCAACAAGGAAGCGGCGCTCAAGCTGGTCAACTGGATGGGCACCAAGGAGTTCGGCGACAAGTTCTCGGCGCTTCTCGGCAACATCTCGCCGATCAAGGGCGTCGTCATCAAGGACGAGCTTCTGTCACACGTCGCCAAGTTGAACGAGACGGCGATGCCGCATATCAATGTCGTCTATTTCCGCTTCGAAAAGCCGACGGGATCGGAATTGCTGCAGGGCGACATCACCAAGATGATGTCGGGGTCGATCACGCCGGACCAGCTTGCCGCCGACCTCACCGACGGCCTCGCCAAATGGTACAAGCCGTTCCAGGGCAAATGAGATGGCAGACGGCTGGCGCCACACAGCGAAACCTTTTGCATGGCGCCGGTCGCTCTGGATTGCCGCGCTGCTGACGCCGGCGCTGCTGGTCATGGTGCTGTTCGTGCTATGGCCGCTTTTGTCGGCCTTCCGCTTCGCCTTCTATGAGTTCAACGGGCTCAGGCCATCCGGCTTCATCGGGCTCGAAAACTTCCGCCAAGTCCTGTTCGAAAAGCCCTATAGCGACTGGACCTGGAATGCGTTCAAGCACAATGTCATCGCCTTCCTGGCGCTGATGGTCTTCGAGAACGGCACCGCCTTTCTGATCGCCTTCGCGCTGCTCAAGGCGCTGCCGGGCCACCGCATCCACCAGGTCATCGTTTTCCTGCCGGTGGTGCTGTCGGCGGTGATCGTCGGCTTCCTGTGGAAGCTGTTCCTGCATCCGCTGTTCGGCCTTGTGAACCGGCTGCTCGGCCTGGTCGGCATCGGCGCCATTCCATGGCTCGGTAACGAAAACACCGCGCTCGGCAGCGTCCTCTTCGCCAACATCTGGCACTGGCTGGGCTTCCCGACATTGGTGCTGCTTGCCGGCATGCAGCGCATCAGCAAGGACGTGCTGGAAGCCGCCCGCCTCGACGGCGCCGGCGACTACGCGCTGATGACCAACATCGTCTGGCCGTTGATCGCGCCCAGCGTCACCATCGTAACCATCCTGACCTTCATCGGCAGCTTCAACTGGTTCGAGATCCCCTATGTCATGGCCGGCCTGACCGGTTCGCCGGGCGGCTCGACCGACGTGCTCGGCCTCTATTTCTACCGCACGGCCTTCGGCAGCACGACCACCGGCATCCAGGATTTCGGCCAGGGCAGCGCGCTGGCGGTTCTGATGTTCATCTTCGTCGCCGGCGTCACGGCAATCGCCCTGCGCTACCTGCGCCGCCGCGAAATCGAGCAGTGATGCGGGATCGCGGCGAGACGATCAGGAACGGCGCCATCCAGCTCCTGCTGGCGGTCAATGCCGTCATCATGATCTATCCGCTGTTCGTCATGGTGGCCTCGTCGTTCAAGACAAACCCCGAGATCTTTTCCTCGCCGCTTTCGCTGCCGACGCATTTCTCGACCGCCAATCTGGAGAAGGTCTGGACCGGGACCAATTTCGTCCGCTATCTGGCGAACTCGGTCGGCATCACCGCCGCCTCGGTCGCGCTGATCCTGATGTTCAGCACGCTCGCCGGCTATGCCATCGCCCGCTACCGGTTCCGGCTGAGCTCGCTGGTGCTGATGTTCTTCCTGAGCGGCATGACGGTGCCGCTGAAGCTGGCGATCATCCCGCTGTTCATCCAGCTCGACACGCTCGGCCTCGTCGACAGCTATCTCGGGCTGGTGCTGGTCTATGTGGCGATGGGCATCCCATCGGCCGTCTTCATCATGACCGGCTTCCTGCGCACCTTGCCGCGCGAGCTGGAAGAATCCGCCCGCATGGACGGCGCCAGCGAGCTTCGCATCATGTGGTCGATCATGCTGCCGCTGGCGCGGCCGGCGCTAGTCATCGTGGCGATCCAGAACGCGGTGCCGATCTGGAACGACTTCTTCTTTCCGCTGGTCCTGATCACCTCCGACAATTTGAAGACACTGCCGCAAGGGCTGACCGTGTTCGTCGGCGAATTCACCACCGACTGGGGGGTGCTGTTCACCGGGCTGACACTGGCGGCGCTGCCGATTACCGTGCTCTATATCGTGCTGTCGAAGCAGTTCATTTCCGGCATCACGCAAGGCGCGGTCAAATAGGCGCTTCAAACAACCAAGAGATCGAGGCATCAAAAGTGGCGAACTGGAACAAGATCATCATCACCTGCGCGGTCACGGGCTCGATCCATACGCCATCGATGTCGCCGCATCTGCCGGTGACGGCCGAAGAGATCGCCACCGCCGCAATCGAGGCGGCCGAGGCGGGCGCGGCGATCGTCCATCTCCATGCCCGCAATCCGGTCGACGGCCGCCCCGACCAATCGACCGAGGCCTTCGCGCCTTTCCTGCAGGTCATCAAGCAGCGCTCCAACTGCGTGGTCAACATCACCACCGGCGGTGCCGCGACGATGAGCGTGGAGGAGCGGGTGAGGCCGGCGAAGGTCTTTGCGCCCGAGGTCGCCTCGCTCAACATGGGCTCGATGAATTTCGCGCTGTTCCCGATGCTGGAGCGGTTCAAGACCTTCGAGCATGATTGGGAGCGGCCCTATCTCGAATCCTCGCGCGACCGCATCTTCCGCAACACTTTCGGCGACATCGAGCACATATTGCGAACCTGCGCCGACACCGGCACGCGTTTCGAGATCGAATGCTACGATATCGGCCACCTCTACACGCTGGCGCATTTCGTCGAGCGCGGCCTGGTCAAGGCGCCGTTCTTCGTCCAGAGCGTGTTCGGCATCCTCGGCGGCATCGGCACGCATCCGGAAGACGTCGCGCACATGAAGCGCACGGCCGACCGCCTGTTCGGCAACGACTATCACTGGTCGGTGCTGGGCGCCGGCCGCCATCAACTGCCGATCGCCACGCAGGCGATTGCGCTCGGCGGCAATGTGCGGGTCGGCCTGGAGGACTCGCTGTGGATCGGCAAGGGCAAGCTCGCCCGCTCCAGCGCCGAGCAGGTGACCAAGGTGCGCCAGATCATCGAAGGCCTCGGCGCCTCGATCGCCACGCCCGACGAGGCGCGGCAGATCCTGCAGCTCAAGGGCGGGGATAAGGTCGCGTTCTAATCGAAAGAAGCTGGCCGGCGCAGCCGAAGCTACGGCGCCTAGCCGAACATCTTCTCGCCCTGCTCGTCGACCAGCTGGATGCCTTTCTTGATCGAGATGTCGACGGCGTCGTCCAGCCCGGCGAAGCGGTCGGCGCGGATGAAGCGGTGCTCTTTCAGCACGCCGTCCACTTCCTTCGAGACGACGCCGCAGGTCTGGTA
>NZ_RZSB01000339.1:0-6257 GCF_004023285.1 Mesorhizobium sp. M2A.F.Ca.ET.067.02.1.1 | reverse complement strand
ATGCAGCCTTTCATCGCGCCCCAGATCGCGTCGAGGCCCGCATCGAGCTCCTCGCGCGACATGTGCTTTTCCTCGTTGGCGCGTTTCATCTCGGCGATCGAAAGCCCGCTCTTTGTCGCCATCGCCAGCATCTCGACGGCATTCTTGAAGGGATACGGCACTCGTCTGCCCTCGGTCGTCACCGAGCCCTTGGCCTTCATGCGCTGCAATTCTTCCTCGGAAACGACGAAGCCGCCGCCGATCGAATAATAGATGCGCTTGAGCAGCAGCCGGTCGGACACATCATAGGCATAGAAGGCCATGCCGTTGGCGTGGCCGGTCAGCGGCGTCTTGCGGTCGAGCACGAGGTCCTTGGCGGGATCGAAACGGTAAATCGGATGCCCCGGCGGCGAAATGCGCTTTTCCGCGCCGATGCGGGCGACGATGCCGTCGGCCTCGTCCGGATCGACCGTCTGCGGCGTCTGGCCGGCCAGGCCGAGCATGACGGCGCGGTCCGAGCCGTGGCCAATGCCGGTATAGGCAAGCGAGCCATGCAGGCTGGCGCCGATGCGGTCGACTTTGACGCCTGCCGGGCGCGGCCAATCGCCGGCCAGGATCTCGTCGAGGAAACGGCGCGCGGCCGTCATCGGCCCCATCGTGTGCGAGCTCGACGGCCCGATGCCGATCTTGAACAGGTCGAAAACCGAAAGGAACACGGGCCGTTGTCTCCTGAGCGCCGGTCAGAAACTTACATATAGGAATTCCCTGGATGTTTCCGCTGTTTTGCAAGTCGCGGCGCGGCGGCTGCCGACCTTGTTTGCTCCGCCAGCGACATCATCCTGCTGAGGCCTCCTGCCCCGTCGAAGCGCCGGCGTCGCCTGTGTTACAAGAACGCATGGGCGACTCACTCCATCTCTCATTGGCAGATCTGGCGGCTTTGACCTTCTTTCTGGTCGTCTGGGTGCTGCACACGCTCGCCTCCGACGGCAAGCTGATCAGCCGCGTCTCGCTGACGACCGCGATGAATGCCCAGCGCGAGGCCTGGATGCGCAATATGGCCGAGCGCGAGATACGCATTGTCGATACCGCCATCATGGGCGGCCTGCAGCAAGGCACCGCCTTCTTTGCCTCGTCTTCCCTGATCGCGCTCGGCGGCTGCTTTGCCCTGCTCGGCGCCTCCGACCGCGTGCTCCAGGTTCTGGCCGACCTGCCGTTCGGCGAGGCTTCGTCGCGCGAAACCTTCCAGACCAAGGTATTCGGCCTGGTGCTGATCCTGGCCTTCGCCTTCTTCAAATTCGGCTGGGCCTACCGGCTGTTCAACTATTGCTCGATCCTGATCGGCGCCGTGCCGACCCCGCATGGCCCTGCCTCGCGCAATCCGGTCAGCGAAACCGCGGTGTGGCGGGCGACGCGGATGAACGTGCTCGCCGGCAAGCACTTCAACGCCGGGCTGCGCGCCGTCTTCTTCTCGATCGGTTATCTCGGCTGGTTCGTCGACCCGGTCGTCTTCGTGATGTCGACGCTGGTGCTTCTGGCGGTGCTGGTGCGCCGCCAGTTCTTCTCGGCGGCGCGGCAGGCAGTGCTCGGTCAGCCGCCCGGTCCGGGAAAGAGCTGATCGATCCTGCCGGACAGCCGGTAGGCAAAAAGCCCGATCCATTCGCGCACCGCAATGGTGGTCGCCTGCACCGAATCAACGGGATTGTCGCGGTAGATGCCGACGCCCTCCCTGCCCGATGTGCGATAATCGACCGGCCACGGAATGGTCGCAAAGCCCGCCTTGTCGAACAGCGCCTTGGCGCGCGGCATGTGGAAGGCCGAGGTGACCAGCAGCCACGTCTCGCCAGGCTTCGGCTCGACAAGCTTTCGCGAGAAGACGGCGTTCTCGTAGGTGTTGCGCGATTTGTCCTCGAGGATCAGGCGATCGGCCGAAACGCCGAGCGCGCCTAGCAGGCGCGGCGCCGTGTCAGCATCGCCCTCGCCGTCGAGGAAAAGCGAGCCATTGCCGCCGGACACGACGATCTTCGCCTGGGGAAAGCGCCTGGCGAGGATCGCCGTCTCCACCATGCGGTCGCCGCCGCTGTTCAGCTCATAACCGCCGCGCGCCAGGTTGATGGCGCCCTCGAAGCCGCCGCCAAGCACGACGATGCCATCGACCTTCTCGGGCAATGGCGGCTTCGGAAAGCGTTCTTCCAGCGGGTTGAGTATCATCGCGCCGACCGACGTCCAGGCCGAAAGAACCAGGATGGCGATGCCGAGCACACTGCCCGTCGCCGCCAGCCGGCGGCGCCTGAACAGCGCTGCCAACAGTCCGGCAAGCAGCAGGAAGATCGCCAGATTGATCGGCTGGCCGAAGAACCAGAAGACTTTCGACAAGTAGTAGAACATCCCTCACCCTCTGTCAGATGAGGTATGAGCCTACCACCACTTTTCCGGCTGAAATTTGCCGGCCGCCTGCTCGATGACATTGGCCGTCTGGAACAGCGTCTCCTCGTCGAACGGGCGGCCGATGAGCTGCAGGCCAAGCGGCAGGCCCTTGCCGTCGAGGCCGGCCGGCACGGAAATGCCGGGAAGGCCGGCCATGTTCACCGTCACAGTGAAGATGTCGTTGAGATACATCTTGACCGGATCGGAGGCCATGTCCTCGTCGGCGATGCCAAAGGCGGCCGACGGGGTTGCAGGCGTCAGGATGACGTCGACGCCGGCGGCGAAGACATTCTCGAAGTCGCGCTTGATCAGCGTGCGCACCTTCTGCGCCTGCAGATAATAGGCGTCGTAATAGCCGGCCGACAGCAAATAGGTGCCGATCATGATGCGCCGCTTGACCTCGCGGCCGAAGCCGGCGGCGCGGGTCTTCTCATACATGTCGATGATGTCCTTGCCGGGCACGCGCAGGCCGTAGCGCACGCCGTCGTAGCGGGCGAGATTCGACGAAGCCTCGGCAGGGGCCACGATATAATAAGCCGGCAAGGCATATTTGGTGTGCGGCAGCGAGATATCGACGATCTCGGCGCCGGCATCCTTCAGCCAGGCTATGCCTTTCTGCCAGAGCGCCTCGATGTCTTGCGGCATGCCGTCGACACGGTATTCCTTCGGAATGCCGACCTTCATGCCCTTGATCGGCTTGCCGATCGCCGCTTCATAGTCCGGCACCGGGCGGTCGACCGAGGTCGTGTCCTTCGGGTCGACGGAAGCCATGGACTTCAGCAGAATCGCGGCGTCGCGCACGTCGCGGGCGATCGGCCCGGCCTGGTCGAGCGACGAGGCGAAAGCAACGATGCCCCAGCGCGAGCAACGGCCATAGGTCGGCTTGATGCCGACCGTGCCGGTCAGGGCGGCGGGCTGGCGGATCGAGCCGCCGGTGTCAGTTGCGGTGGCGCCGGCGCAGAGAAACGCGGCCACGGACGATGCCGAGCCGCCGGACGAACCGCCCGGCACCAGCTGGGCGTTGTCGAGCGTGCGCTGGGTCTTGGTGCCGCCGGCGGAGACGAAGCCGCCATCACCCTGATGCGTCGTCGGCATGACGACCGTATCGACACGCGAGCGCCGCCACGGATTGATCACCGGGCCGTAATAGGAGGTCTCGTTGGATGAGCCCATGGCGAACTCGTCCATGTTGAGCTTGCCCAGCATGACGGCGCCGTCGGCCCACAGATTGGAGGTTACGGTGGACTCGTAGCGCGGCCTAAAACCGTCCAGCACGTGGCTGCAGGCCTGGGTGTGGATGCCTTCGGTGGCAAACAGATCCTTGATGCCGAGCGGGATACCCTCCAGCGCGCCACCCTCGCCCTTGGCAAGCTTGGCATCCGAGTTCCTTGCCATGTCACGCGCCTTGTCGGCGGTGACGGCCACATAGGCGTTGAGCAAAAGATTGGCGCGATCGATCGCCGCCAGATAGGCCTCGGTGATCTCGGCCGCGGTGATCTCCTTGCCGCGCAGCTTGGCGCGGGCCTCGGAAATGGTGAGATGTGTGAGGTCGCTCATCAGGCAAGGCTCTTTTCGTAAAACACCGACCATTCGGAGTCGGGATAATCCAGCACCGGTCCGCAACGCGTGAATCCGGCGCGCTCATAGACGGTCCAGGCGGCGGGATGGCGATCGCCGGTTTCGAGCACCAGGCGCGTCAGCCCTTCCTGCCGGGCAAGCGCCTCGACCCGCCCGACGATCTCGGCGCCGATCTTCATGCCGCGATGCGAAGGCCGCGTGTACATGCGCTTGACCTCGCCGGTCGCCTCGTCGTGGCGCTTCAGCGCGCCGCAACCGACGGCAAGGCCGTTGTCGCGCGCGATGAACACCGTCGTGTCCGAGCAGGCCATCTGCTCGACCGTCAGGTGATAGCAATGCTCGGCCGGCGTCAGCTCGAGCAGCGCGGCGTTGAGTTCGGCGACCAGCGCGCGCACGTCGTCCTGCAGAGGCGTCTCGACGGCGATCTCGACAGCCACGGTCTACTCCACCACCTTCGGAACGAGGAAGAAATTCTCTTCCGTCGCCGGCGCGTTGGCGACGACGTCGGCGGGCTTGTTGCCGTCGGTGACGACATCCTGGCGCTTCTTCATCTCCATCGGCGTGACCGAGGTCATCGGCTCGACGCCCGAGACATCGACCTCGTTCAATTGCTCGACGAAGCCGAGAATGGCGTTCAATTCGCCGGTCATGCGCTCGGCGTCCTCCTCGCTCACCGCGATACGGGCAAGGCGCGCGACGCGCTTCACGGTCTGAAGATCAACGGACATGTTCTTTTCGCCTCGGGAAAACCAGTGCGGGCTATAGCGGCGCGGCGTCTGCCGCGCAACATGCATGATGCCGGAGCGATTGCGCCCGTTGCCCCCCAATGGTCGATGAGGCGACCTAGATCGTGATCGGCTTGCCGATCTCAGGCAGCGCCACGTTGACGCCCGAGCCTTCCATGCCGGCGACGAATTTGTCGGCGGTCTGGTCGATCATCGGGAAAGTCCTGAAATGGCAGGGAACGACGGTATCGAAGCCGAAGAACCGACGGCAGGCAAGGGCCGCCACCGCGCCGCCCATGGTGAAGCGGTCGCCGATCGGCACGATGCCGACCTTTGGCTCGTGCAGCTCGTTGATCAGCCCCATGTCGGAGAAGATGTCGGTGTCGCCCATGTGGTAGAGCGTCTTGTCTTCGGGAAAATGCAGGACGAGTCCACCCGGATTGCCGAGATAGGTGTTGGTGCCGCCTTCACCGCCGAAGGAGGACGAATGCAGCGCCTGGACGAACGTCGTGGTGAACGGCCCGCAATCGACGGTGCCGCCGATATTGCCCGGATTGATCTTGTCGCCGCTGACGCCCTGGCCGACGAGGTACATGCAGATCTCGAAATTGGCGACCAGCATGGCGCCGCTTTTCTTCAGCACCTCGACCGCGCCGCTGACATGGTCGTTATGGCCGTGGGTCAGGAGAACGTGAGTCACACCTTCCGCCGGCCCTTCCCAGCCGCCCGTCCAGGACGGATTGCCGACCAGATAGGGGTCGATGAGAATGGTGGCGTCCTTGGTCTCGACGCGGAATGCCGAATGCCCGTACCAGGTCAGTTTCATGAATGCTTTCCTCGATTTTCCCGTTGCCAAAGGATAGAACGCTGGCGGCAAATTTAAAGTGGCGCAGCGCTTCCTAACGTCAAAAGGATGTGTGACGCCCAAATGTCAGAGGAAGCCGTTGGGCATTATTTCAATCGAGGAACTGCCGGAGCGTCTCGCCGAGGGCAAGACGCTCGCCGGGCTCGATCTCGGCGATAAGACGATCGGCGTGGCCGTCTCCGACCGCGGGTTGTCCTTCGCCCATCCGCGCCCGGTCATCCTGCGCAAGAAATTTTCGCTCGATGCCGCCCAACTGCTCGCTCAGCTCGCGAAGGACAATGTCGGCGCCATCGTGCTTGGCCTTCCCGTGAACATGGACGGCTCGGAAGGGCCCCGTGCGCAAAAATCGCGCGCCTTCGTCCGCAACATGGCGCCGCTTTCCCACCTGCCCTTCTTGCTGTGGGACGAGCGGCTGTCGACGGTCGCTGCCGAGCGGACGCTGATCGAGATGGACTTCTCGCGTAAGAAGCGCGCCGGCAAGATCGATTCGGCGGCCGCCGCCTTTATTCTGCAGGGAGCGTTGGACCGGCTTCAGTCGCTTGGCCGAGCCGATCGGGGCTGATGTCGCCCTGCCGGCGCTGCCTTATCCATTCGGCGATGTTGCGCCGCCGGCGGAAGGCCCACAGCCCCATGAGCAGGAAGAAGTCGAAAACGCAGGTCCGCGCCACCATGCCCGGTATGATGGC
>NZ_RZSB01000338.1:0-6260 GCF_004023285.1 Mesorhizobium sp. M2A.F.Ca.ET.067.02.1.1 | reverse complement strand
CCAGCGCTTCACCGCGTCGTTGACCTGAACGGCTTAAAGTCGCCATGCGAGAAAACCCGGCCGCGGCCGGGTTTTCTCGCATGGCGACTTTAAGCCGTTCAGGTCAACGACGCGGTGAAGCGCTGGATGCGCGTACAGGCTTCCTCCAGCAAGGTTTCCGACGTGGCGTAGGAGATGCGGAAATTCGGACCGAGGCCGAAGGCCGAGCCGAACACCACCGCCACACCTTCGGCGTCGAGCAGTTCCGAGCAGAAGGCTTCGTCGGTGTCGATCACCTTGCCGGCCTTGGTCTTCTTGCCGATCAACTCAGCGCAAGACGGATAGACGTAGAAGGCGCCTTCGGGCGAGGGGCAGGAGATGCCGCGCGCCTGGTTGAGCATCGAGACGACGAGGTCGCGTCGGCCCTGGAAGATCGCCTTGTTCTTCGCGATGAAATCCTGCGGGCCGTTGAGCGCCTCGACGGAAGCCCATTGCGCGATGGTGCAGGCGCCCGAGGTCTGCTGGCCCTGGATCATGTCCATCGCCTTGATCAGCGGCACCGGGCCGGCGGCGTAGCCGATGCGCCAGCCGGTCATGGCATAGGCTTTCGACACGCCGTTCATCGTCAGCGTCCGCTCGTAAAGGTTCGGCTCGACCTCGGCGATGGTCTTGAAAACGAAATCGCCATAGGTCAGATGCTCATACATGTCGTCGGTCAGCGTCCAGACATGCGGATGCTTGAGCAGCACGTCGGCCAGCGCCCTGAGCTCGGCCTCCGTGTAGGCGGCGCCCGACGGGTTCGACGGCGAGTTCATCAGCAGCCATTTGGTCTTCGGCGTGATCGCCTTTTCCAGCACCTCGGCCGTGAGCTTGAAGCCGTTGTCGATCGAGGTGTCGGCGAAGACCGACGTGCCGCCGCAGATCGCCACCATTTCGGGGTAGCTCACCCAGTAGGGACGCGGGATGATGACCTCGTCACCGGGGTTCAGCGTCGCCATGAAGGCGTTGAACAGGATCTGCTTGCCGCCGGTGCCGACGATGGTCTGCTCCGGCCGGTAATCGAGATTGTTCTCGCGCTTGAATTTCTTCGCGATCGCCTCGCGCAGCGGCACGATGCCCGACACCGGCGGGTACTTGGTCTCGCCGCGGCGGATCGCCTCGATCGCCGCGTTCTTGATGTTGTCGGGCGTATCGAAGTCCGGCTCGCCGGCGCCGAGGCCGATCACGTCACGGCCGGCATTTTTCAGCTCGCGCGCTTTCTGCGTCACCGCGATGGTCGCGGAAGGCTTAACGCGGGAAAGGGCGTCGGCGAGAAAGGCCATGACAAAAAGTCTCCTAGGACAGCGGCCAGGAGCGGCCGCGGCGCCTCTCATGTCGCATCATGGCGCGGAGCGCAAGCATTGTGCGATGAGCCAGAGGTCAAGGAGGCGTGACCAAAGTCAGCCTGCGTGCGCGGCAACGCTAAATTCATCAACGGCCGGTAAACCCTTGGCTGGCAGGATCGCAGATCGGATTGCGCCAATTCGCGGAGCGAGAAACCTTGTCGCGCAGCATCGGGCTTACCCACATCATCCGTCATGATGACGGCACCTCGACCGGTGTCTGGGGCATCTATACGCTGCAAAGCGCGTTCCAGCCGATCTTCGCCTTCAAGGAGGGCAAGCTTTCGGTGGCCGCCTTCGAAGGGCTGATCCGGCCGTTCCGCGACGGCGAGCAGCAGTCGCCGGCGGCGTTCTTCGGCACCTGCCCAGCGACCGACCGGCTGCATATCGAGTCGCTGACGCGCACGCTGCATCTTCTGAACGCCGGTGCCTGCCTGCCGCAGGAGGCGGCCATCTTCATCAATTTCGACCCGTCGGTCTTCACCGATCGCGGCATTGCCGACAAGGCATTGCGCGATATGCGGCTGGTGCTGCACGAAGCCGGTATCGATCCGCGCCGCATCGTCTGCGAGGTTACCGAGCAGAAGTCGGCCTCGCAGGAAGCGCTCTACGATTTTGTCGAGGCGCTGAGGGCCAATGGCTTCCGCATCGCGGTGGACGACTATGGCGCCGATGAATCCGACATCCACCGGATCCAGGAACTGAAGCCCGATATCGTCAAGTTCGATGCCCAGTGGATCACGCATCTGATGGAGTCCGGCGCCGGCTTCGCGTTGCTGACCGCGATGGTGCAGGGCTTCGAAACCCAGGGCATCCACACCGTCTTCGAGGGTCTCGAGGAAGGCTGGCAACTGGAGCTTGCCGAGAAAGCCGGCGCTTCCATGGTGCAAGGCTATGTGCTTGCCCGGCCCGAACTTGCGCCCACCAGCTTTCGCGTCTTCGTGCAGTCTTCGGCTGACGAGAGCACGGTGTCGGCTGCCGCAAGCCCTGCGGCTCCGGCAAAGCGGTCGCGGTCGGCAAGGGTATTCGGGCGCAAGGTCGCGCCATGAACGAAAGGCAGGAGAGGCGGCGCAATGTCGCCAAGGCGATCTTCGCTGACGAGATCGGCCTTCAGTTCGGCATTTACGGCGAATTCCGGCTGTGGAGCGCCTATCAGCCAATCTTCGCGCCGGAGGATGGGATGCTCAGGGCGGTCGCCGTCGAGGGGCTGATCGAGCCGCGCCGCATCGCCGAGCCGGTGGCCCCGTCGATCTTCTTCGGCGGCGTTCCCGCATCCGACCGGCTGTTCGTCGAAACGATGTGCCGGATGCTGCATCTCGGCAATTACCGCAACATCGGCCTCGAGGGGCTCACGCTGTTCTTCAACTACAATCCGATGATCAACGATCATCTCGGGCGGGCGCTGGCCGAAATCCGGCTGATGACCAGGCATCTCGGCGATTTCGAGCTGGAGCCGGGCCTGCTGGTCTGCGAGATCACCGGACAGGCGGCGGACGATCACGTTCTTGCCAGCCTGGTTCGTGAAATGCGGCGCGACGGCATCCGTATCGCCATCGACGATTTCGGCACCGGACATTCCACCGAGGCGCGTATCAATCTGCTCGCGCCCGACATCGTCAAGATCGACGGCGCCTGGTTCGGCGCGCTCTGCCGCCACGCCGCCGCCGAGCGCTTCTTCCGGCCCTTGGTGGGCATGTTGCAGGAGCGGGGCGCAAAAGTGCTGGTCGAGGGCATCGAGAATGCCCAGCACCTGCGCGTCGCGCTCGAGGGCGGCGCCGACCTGCTGCAGGGTTTCCATCTCGCCCGCCCGGCGCTCGCAGGCACGATCTTCAAGGAAGAGCCGCTTTCCGTCGATGCCCTGCTCGACGCCGGCAACAAGGTTGTGCCCCTGCATCAGCAACGCTGATGCCAAGAAAACCCACCAGCAACGCTGATGCCAAAGAAAACCTATCAGCGTCGCTGATGGTTCTTCGCAAAAACAAATCACTGGATGCGACCTGGCCGCGCGCGTTAGAGCGTTCCCAGGAGACTCGGAGAGGGCAAGAGGCATGATCCTTTACGACATGGCCGACAGCGGCAATTGCTACAAGCCGCGGCTGTTGATGGCGAAGCTCGGCATCCCCTTCACCCGGGTCGAGGTGAGCTCCCATACCGGCGAGACGCGCAAGCCCGACTACGTCGCCAAGAATCCGAACGCGATGGTGCCGATGCTCGAACTCGACGACGGCAGGCGCATCGCCGAGAGCAACGCCATCCTGCTTTATCTCGCCGAGGGAACGCGCTTCCTGCCGGCGGACAAATACGAACGCGCGCTGGCTTACCAATGGCTGTTCTTCGAACAATACAGCCATGAGCCCTATATCGCGGTGCGCAAGGCGCTTTTGACCTTTCCGGAACGGGCGAAGGACGCCACGCCGGAGCGGCTGGCGCTAACGCTGGAGCGCGGCAACAAGGCGCTGGGCGTCATGAACCAGCATCTTGAGCAGAACGCATTCTTCGCCGGCAATGCCTATAGCGTCGCCGATATCGCGCTCTACGCCTATACCCACACCGCCGAGAAGGGCGGGTTCCAGATCGAGGCCTATCCGGCCGTCGCCGCCTGGCTGAAACGGGTCGAGGCGGACAAGGGGCATGTGCCGATCGAGTGGCTGCCCCACTGAAGCCGGCGATTGGCGAAAGCGTGAGTGACAGCGTCCTTCTCCCCGTTCACGGGGAGAAGATGGCGGCAGCCAGATGAGGGGCGGCGCCATCTTTTCTAAGCTGGTCAAAATGGGCAGTTCTGAAATGTCGGCGCTGCCCCTCATCGCCCTGCCGGGCACTTCTCCCCGTGAACGGGGAGAAGAAAGCTGCTCCAAAATCCAGACAACAAAAAAGGCGGGCATTGCCCGCCTTCCTGTGCCGGTAGCCTGATCGGGAACGTCCGGTCCGGGCTGGCAGCTATCTGCTGTTCCAGCTTGTCGGTCTTTCCGCTCCGGCGCGCTTATCGCGCGACCGTCAGTACATCCGTGACTTGCCGCGCGCCCCGAACCTTCGTCCGGCGCGCGCCTTACTTACTCGCATTTCGCGGCGCTCGGCGGTTAAGCCTCGCGGCAAAATGCTTAAGCCAAATCAGGCTGCCTTGCTCAGAGACCCAGCTGCGGACTTGCCGGTGCGGCGGTCCTGCTCGATCTCGAAGTTGATTTTCTGGCCTTCAGCCAGGCTCGTCATGCCAGCGCGCTCGACAGCGGAGATGTGGACGAAAACGTCCGCGCCGCCATTGTCAGGCTGGATGAAGCCGTAGCCCTTGGTGGCGTTGAACCACTTGACCGTACCAGTTGCCATATAGAAAGTCCTTCACATTTGCTTTTGTTTGACCGGACCAACGTCCGGCCGGCGGTATCGAAACTTTGGAGATAGACGTCAGCAAACGCGAAGATCGCGGCCCGATCGATCGGCCAAATTCAATGCACCGGATATAGGATAGTTTTTGCAAGAAAACAAGACGTTCGCTTGCGCGCTGCCGGCGTGCAGCCTCAGGCGTTTGGAAGCGGCGCACGGAAGTTTTGACACCGGTCACACGTTGTGGAGAGATGAAATGCTCGCCGTTCCTGGAGGAGAACCATGAAAACCATTCTGCTTGCGGCCTGCCTGCTGCTGCTGGCCGCCGAGGCGCAGGCGGTGTCGCGCTATGATCCAACACGCATGAGCTGCGATCGGGTGCAGGCGACGATCGCCAGACAGGGCGCCGTCATTCTGCGCTATCAGTCGACGCGGGTGCCGGGTCTGCCGCTCTATGATCGCTATGTGCGCGACGAGCGCTTCTGCAACGCGGGCGAGGTGAGGTCGCGCGCCTATGTGCCGAGCGCCGACACCAGGTCCTGCATGGTCTATGTCTGCAAGCGACCGGACTTCGATCGGCGTTTCCGTCGCCGGTTCCTGCACAACGACTGACAGCGGGTGAAGGGCCGGGTAGCGCCCCTCAGAACCCGAACGAGGCCTGCGCGGCGGGCGGCGGGCCGACGCGAACGCCTTCCATGGCCAGCATCCTTTCCTTGGTGGCCGAGCCGCCCGGCGCGGAGAAGCCGCCGATCTTGCCGCCGGCCGCCAGGATGCGGTGGCAGGGGATGACCAGCGGCACCGGGTTGGCGCCGAGTGCAGCACCCGTCTCGCGGGCGAGCCCGGCATGGCCGGCGCGCCTGGCCAACTCGCCATAGGTGGTGGTCTCGCCGAAGCCGAGCTTGCGCGCGGCATCGTAGATGGCGAGGCGAAAGTCATCGACGCCGTCGAGATCGACCGGCACGTCGGAGAAATCGACGTCCGCGCCGGCCGCATAGGCCTGGATCGAGGCGATCAGCTCGGCCACCCATTGCGGCTGGTCGGTCGATGTCGAAACACCGGCGTGACGAAACAGCCGGCGCTCGACCGCCCCGCGGCTGCGTTCGGGCAGGCAGAGCCGGATCAGGCCCTTCTCGTTCCAGGCGATGCCCATGAAGCCGATCACTGTTTCTAACACTGCGTGGCCGGCCGTGATCTCAGATGTGGGTTTCATGGCGTTTTCCTTCGGCAAACAGCGAAAAACGAGTACATATCCAGAACAATATGGCATTTCCGCCCTGTTCCCGCCACCCGAAAACCGCCTGGTGGCCCCGATTGCCGGGTGTGAATCGCTGGTGTAAGGACTCCTTAATAACAGACAAACCGGACCCTCACGGCTTGCCAGCTAAAATCATATTCGCCGCGATCGGCGTGCTTGTTGCCGCTGCTGGTCTGAGCGGTTGCACCTCGACCTCGCAAATGAAGGCTGCGCCCGCGCTTGCGGAAGCCTCGACGCCCGTCGTGGCCGACGACACGCCGACGGTCGCGCTGCCCGAAACGGTGGCCGTGCTGCCGGAGCCTTCCGGCCTCGCGCAGGTGCAGACC
>NZ_RZSB01000337.1:0-6265 GCF_004023285.1 Mesorhizobium sp. M2A.F.Ca.ET.067.02.1.1 | reverse complement strand
GGGCAGGGGCGTTGCTGCGCGGCCAAGTGGCGGTCGACACGCTCGTGCAGACGCGCGCCGGTATCGAGCGCATCGTGCGCAAGGCCTTCGAGCTGGCGCGCCAGTCGAACGGCGCGCCGCGCGACGGCGTGCGGCGGGTGACATGCTGCGACAAGGCCAACGTGCTGCGCAGCTACGCGTTTTTCCGCTCCGTCTTCGACGAGGTGGCGAAAGACTATCCCGACATCGAGACGGAACATGCGCTGGTCGACGCCATGGCCATGCATCTCGTGCTGAAGCCCGGCCATTTCAACGTCATCGTCAGCGAGAACATGTTCGGCGACATTCTGTCCGACCTGGCGGCGGCGACGGTGGGCGGAATGGGCATGGCGCCTTCGGCCGAGGTCGGCGACGCGAATGGCTTCTTCCAGGCTGCCCACGGCTCCGCGCCGGATATTGCCGGCAAGGGAATCGCCAATCCCTACGGGACGATCTTGTCGGCGGCGGCGATGCTCGACTGGCTTGGCCGCGGACATGGCGACGAAAGGCTGCTGCGGGCCGCCGAACAGATCCGCCATGTGACGGAGGCGTGCCTGGCGAACGGGCTGCTCAGCGCCGATCTGAAGGGGAAATCATCGACCGCCGAGATCACCGGAAACGTCTGCGACCGGCTCGCGGCCTGAGGCGATGGGGCGGCTCGATCGCTGCGTTTCGGTGGAAGATTTCCGCCGGCTGGCGCGCCGCCGGCTGCCGAAATCGGTCTTCGAGTTCGTCGATGGCGGGGCAGGCCAGGAGCTGACCCTGCGCGACAACCGCGCCGGTTTCAAGCGCATCCGGCTGCTGCCGCGTGTTCTTACCGACGTATCCCGGCCCAATCTCACCACCACCTTGTGGTCGAGGACCTATCCGACGCCGCTGGTGATCAGCCCGATGGGGTCCTGCGCGCTCGTTCGCCCCGGCGCTGACATCGCCATTGCTTCAGCGGCCACGGCGCGCGGCATTCCCTACACGCTGTCGACCATGGCGACGACCGGCATCGAGCGGATGGCGAGAGCTGTCCAGGGACCGCTCTGGTTCCAGCTCTATGTGCTGAAGGATTTCGATTTCAATCGCCGGCTGGTGCGGCAGGCTGAAGAGTTCGGTTATTCGGCGCTGGTCGTCACCGTCGACCTCCAGGCTGGTGGCAAGCGCGAGAAGGATCTGAGGAACGGGATTTCGATCCCGCTGCGGCCCTCCCTGCGGCACGTGATCGAAGGGATCGCGCATCCGGGATGGTCGTTTCGCCTGCTTCGCGGCGGCCTGCCTCAGTTCGAGAATGTCCGCGGTTACCTTGGTGACACCAGCGCGGGGCCGACGATCGCGGCGCGCGTCGGCCACAATCTCCATGCTGGCTTCGACTGGAACGATTTTCGTTCGATCCGCGACTGGTGGAAGGGGCCGCTGATCGTCAAAGGCGTCCTGCACCCGGACGATGCCGTGAGATTGATCGCGGAGGGCGCGGACGGGATCTGGGTTTCCAATCACGGCGGCCGCCAGCTCGACGGCGCGGTCGCGAGCATCGATGCGACCGGCGCCGTGCATGCGGCCGTTGGCGGCCGGGCTCCGATCCTGATCGATTCCGGTATCCGTACCGGCATGGACGTGATCAAGGCAAAGGCGCGCGGCGCGGCCGCCTCGGCAATCGGCCGCGCCGCCCTGTTCGGCGCAGTGGTGGGACAGGCCGGCGTCGAGCGGGTGCTGGATATCCTGCTCGACGAGATCGCGACCGGCCTGAAGCTGTGCGGAGTGCCCGGTTTTCAACAAGTCGGCCCAGACCTGATTGCGCCGGCGGGCTAACCGAACGAAACCTTTGTCGCGCCACCCCTGCGGTTTGCCGAGGCGCCAGGTTGCGCCGATCATGGCCGGCGGTTATGCCGGGCCAGGATTTCCAAACGAGAGGCAACCGATGAAGGTCGTTTCCACCTCCAAAGCGCATGGCGGCATCCAGGGCGTCTATTCACATGCTTCGGAGGTCTGCGCCTGCGACATGACCTTCGCGGTGTTCGTGCCGCCCCAGGCCGAGGACGGGCGGCTTCCGGTCCTGTGGTACCTGTCGGGCCTGACCTGCACGCATGCGAACGTCATGGACAAGGGCGAGTACCGGCGCCTGGCATCCGAGCTCGGGCTCGTCATCGTGTGTCCCGACACCAGCCCGCGCGGCGCCGACGTTCCAGACGAGAAGGACAATTGGCAGTTCGGCTGCGGCGCCGGTTTCTATCTCGACGCGACCGAGCAGCCTTATGCGAAGAACTACCGCATGTATTCCTACATCGCCGAGGAATTGCCTGCGCTGGTCGCCGCCAATTTTCCGGTCGACATCTCGCGCCAAGGCATTTTCGGCCATTCGATGGGCGGGCATGGCGCGCTGACGATCGCGCTGAAGAACCCTGAACGCTATCGGAGCTGCTCGGCCTTCGCGCCGATCGTGCAGCCCTCGACGGCCGGCTGGTCAAGCCCCGCTTTCGAGAAGTATCTCGGATCGGACGAAAAGAGCTGGCGCGCCTATGATGCGACGCTGCTGATCGAGGACGGCAAGCGCTTCCCGGAATTTCTCGTCGACCAGGGCACGGCGGATGGTTTCCTGCAGGATGGCCTTCGCCCATGGCTGCTGGAAGAAGCCTGCAAGAAGGCAGGCGTCGATCTGAACTTGCGCATGCAGGAAGGCTACGACCATTCCTACAATTTCATTTCGACCTTCATGGACGATCATCTGAAGTGGCATGCCAGCCGTCTTAAAGACATTCGCAGAATGCGCGCCCCGCCGCAATCGAACGGTCCATTCCGGGTCACCCGTGACTGAAGGGATATCGGCGTTCACCTTCCGGTGAGCGCGCGTATTTCCGGCGGAACATTCCTCTTTTCGCTCTGTTAGACCCAAGCAGCAGCGCGGAAAGGAGCTTGCGCATGGACAATCCGCGATCCACGGCAAGCATAGCCGGCCATCCCATCCATCCCATGCTCGTCACCATCCCAATCGCCTGTTTCGTCGGGACCTTGCTCACCGATATCGCCTATTGGCGGACGGCCGAAATGACCTGGGCCAACTTCTCAACCTGGCTTGTAACCGTCGGTGTCATCGTCGGCATTCTGGCTGCCATAGCGGGGCTTACCGACTTTCTTGGCAGCCGCAGGATACGCGCCCAGCCGACGGCATGGCTGCATATGGCCGGCAACCTCGTCGTGCTGGTGCTGTCCTTCTTCAACATGCTCATCCACACGCGCGATGCCTGGACATCCGTCGTGCCGGCCGGGCTGATCCTGTCGGCGCTGGTGGTGATCATCCTGATCTTCACGGGCTGGCTCGGCTGGGCGCTGGTCTATCGCCATCACGTAGGAGTGGCCGATGAGACGACCTGACAGCCCGATAACATCAGCGACCGCCGCGCTTTGTTGCGCAATGGCTCTGGGCGTTGCCGGCTGCAGCGACGACAACACCGATCCGAACGCGCAGATCGGGCCGAACCCGAAACTGCCGGAGATAAATCAATACCTATTCCCGCCAATGCATCTGGCCTCGGTGGTCGGCTGGAAAAACGATGAGAAGCCGGCTGTGGCACGGGGTCTGCAGATCGAGGCGCTGGCCAAGGGGCTTCAGCATCCGCGCTCGCTTTACGTGCTGCCAAATGGCGACATACTGGTGGTGGAGTCCAAGGCGCCGGATGAAGCATCGGTCAAGCGGCCGAAGGATATCGTCATGGGCTGGGTCGAAAGCTGGGTGACCTCCGGCGGCGATACCGGACCGAGCAACCGCATCACGCTGCTGCGCGACACCAATGGCGACGGCAAGCCGGATTACCAGGGCGTCTTCCTCGACCATCTCAATTCGCCCTTCGGCGTGGCGCTGGTCGGCAACGACCTCTATGTCGCCAACACCGATGCTATCGTGCGCTACCCGTACCAACCGGGCGATACGAAGATCACCGCGCCGGGCAAGGTGCTGACGGAACTGCCGGGCGGGCCGATCGATCACCACTGGACGAAGAGCCTGGTGGCGAGTCCGGACGGCTCATTGCTCTATGTCGGCGTCGGCTCGAACAGCAACATCACCGAGAACGGCATCCAGGCCGAAAAAGACCGCGCCGCGATCTGGGAGGTCGATCGCGCCACCGGCCGCTCGCGCATCTTCGCCAGCGGGCTGCGTAATCCCAACGGCCTGTCGTTCGAGCCTGAGAGCAAGGCCCTGTGGGCGGTGGTCAACGAGCGCGACGAGCTCGGACCGAACCTCGTGCCGGACTATATGACGTCGGTGAAGGACGGCGCCTTCTATGGCTGGCCCTACAGCTATTACGGCCAGCATGTCGATCCGCGCGTGATGCCGCAGCGGCCGGACCTGGTGGCGAAGGCCATCCCGCCGGACTATGCGCTGAGCTCGCATGTCGCGCCTGTCGGGCTCGCCTTCTACACCGCAAGCAACCTGCCGCAATCCTATCGCGGCGGCGCCTTTGTCGGCGAGCATGGCAGCTGGGACCGCTCCCAGTTCAATGGCTACAAGGTGGTTTTCGTGCCGTTCAGCGGCGGGCATCCGAACGGCATGGCGCAGGACGTCGTCACCGGCTTCCTCAACGACAAGGGCGAGGCAAGGGGCCGCCCGGTCGGCGTTGCCGTCGATAAATCCGGCGCGCTGCTGATTGCCGACGATGTCGGCAACACGGTGTGGCGTGTCACCGCGGCGGCGCCAGGATCGACGTGAGGGAAGGCATCCTTCGACACTGCCGCCCGGCCTGGCCGATCAATTGAACGGTGATGCCGTAGAGGCGCGATAATCCGGCCGGAAACAGTGGGATCCCGCGCAGGAGACCGTGGCTTCTGGCGCGGAGACCCTGGGCAAAGCGCGGCGCGGCAAAATCGGCGGCCAACGGCACCTCGACCAATTGGGCAGGAACGATCTGGCGGCTGACGCATTTTGCTTCGCGTCAACAGCCGAGGGACCCGATGCGCATTGCCCATGTCGCGCCGCTCTATGAATCGGTGCCGCCGAAACTCTATGGCGGGACCGAGCGGATCGTCTTCTACATCACCGAAGCTCTGGTCGAGCTTGGCCACGATGTGACGCTGTTCGCGAGTGGCGACAGCGAGACGTCGGCCAAGCTGGTGCCCGCGCGTGACCAGGCGATACGTCTCGATCCGCGGCCGAAGAAATCGGAGATCGCCGCGCATCTCGCCATGCTCGCCGATGTGCGCGCGCGCGCCGGCGAGTTCGACGTCATCCATTTCCATCTCAGCCACTTCCTGCATTTTGCGTTCTTCGAGAACATTGCGGAGCGGACCGTGACGACGCCGCATGGTCGGCTCGACTATGTCGACCTGGCGCCGGCCTATAAGCGCTTCCCGCGTTTCCCGATGATTTCGATTTCGCACAGCCAGAAGCGCGGTCTGCCCGACGCCAACTGGCTCGCCACGATCCATCACGGACTGCCGCTCGATGCCTACCAACCGACCTATGAGCCGCAGGCGGAAGAACCATATCTCGCCTTCCTCGGGCGCCTGTCGCGCGACAAGCGGCCGGACCGCGCCATCGAGATCGCGCGACGGTCCGGGTTGAGGCTGAAGCTGGCGGCCAAGATCGGTGACGACGACCGCGCCTATTTCCGCGACAATATCGAGGCGCTCATCGATGGCGACCGCATCGACTATGTCGGCGAAATCACCGAGGACGAGAAGGCCGAATTCCTCGGCAATGCGGCGGGCCTTTTGTTTCCCATCGACTGGCCGGAGCCGTTCGGCCTCGTCGCGATCGAGGCCATGGCCTGCGGCACGCCGGTGATCGCCTGGAACAACGGTGCCTTGCCGGAGATCGTCGACGACGGCGTCACCGGCTTCGTCGTGGACAGTGTGGACGCCGCGGTCGCGTCGATACCGGCGCTTCTCGATCTCGACCGGTGGCGGGTGAGGGCGATGTTCGAGAAAAGGTTCTCGGTGGCAAGAATGGCAAGCGACTATGTCGCTGCCTATATGCGTCTGAGCGGCATGCCGGAGGCCAAGGCCTCCTGACCTTCATCCCTAGAGCCGGATGGTTTCAGGTCTGCTCGACCTGAAATCTCAATCCGGCTCTAAATCAAAGCGATAGAGCATAATGTTGTCCGAAAACCGCTTCACACTTTTCGGCATCATGTTCTAGGGCGGGGCAAACGAAGAGGTGACGAATGACGGAGCTCGACGAGCGCAAGCTCGATCCTGCCGTAGCCCTTTCTTCACTCGACGAAACGGCGCCGCGCGAACCGCACCGGCTTTTCGCCCTCAAGCAGGG
>NZ_RZSB01000336.1:0-6274 GCF_004023285.1 Mesorhizobium sp. M2A.F.Ca.ET.067.02.1.1 | reverse complement strand
ATAGACGCGTGACAGCATCTCGGCCAGCACGCCCGACGTCACCGCCTGCAGCCCGGCGATCACCAGGAAGAAGCCGGTGATCAGCATCGGCCTGGTGCCGATATCCTGCCCCCAGAAAACCTTGATCGCGAAGAGATAGGCCAGGATCAGCGAGCCGAGCACTCCGAGCACGATGCCGATGCCGCCGAAGAAATGGCCCGGCCGCGTGCGATAGCGCAGGAAGAAGAACATGAAGACGAGGTCCAGCACCACACGGAAGGTACGTGAGATACCGTATTTCGACTGGCCGTGGATGCGGGCGTGATGGGTCACCACTTCCTCGGCTATGCGTCGCGGCGTCGTCACCGTCGCCAGCCACGCCGGGATGAAGCGGTGCATCTCGCCATAGAGCCGCACGCTGCGGATGACGCTGCCGCGGAACACTTTCAGGCTGCAGCCATAGTCCTTGAGCTTAACGCCGGTGACCCGCGCGATCAGCCTGTTGGCGATGCGGGACGGCAGGCGGCGCAACCAGAACCCTTCCTTGCGGTCCTTGCGCCAGCCGGCGACGAGGTCGAGATCCTCGGTCAGCAAGCGATAGACCATGCGCGGAATGTCGAAGGGGTCGTTCTGCAGATCGCCGTCGAGCGTCGCGATGACATCGCCGCGCGCGGCGTCGAGGCCAGCCTGCATGGCGGCGGTCTGCTTGTAGTTGCGCACCAGCTCCACGCCATGCACATACGGCCCGTACTGCGCCGCCAGCCGGCGGATCTCGGCGGGGGTGGCGTCGGTGCTGCCGTCGTCGACCAGCACCACCTCCCATGGCTGGCTGTAATTCTCCATCGCCTGATGGATGCGCACAAGCAGCGGCTCGACATTGTCGGCCTCGTTATACATCGGGATGACGATGGAAAGCTTGTGCTCGGGCATGACGGCGCCCTCGGGCAATCCCGATGCGGGGATGGGAAGCACGTTCATGGCGGTCATTTCCTTGCCGGTCCCGCCGCCGGGGTTTCCGGCAGCGTCGATTTCGAGGGGAACAGCCAGGCGATCGCACCGGTTGCGACCGCCGAGCACAGGATGAAGAGATGCAGCGCGAGCGCCGCCTGCAAGCCGTCCTTCATGGCAATGCCGGAATAGAGCAGCGCCGCGGCGGCGCCCGCCTCATAGGTGCCGAAGCCGGCGACGCCCTGCACTGGCAGGATGGCGGCTGCCTCCGCGCCGACGGCGCCGGGAAAGGCGGTCTGGAACGAGGTGTTGAGCAGCATGGCGAGCAGCCAGCCCTGCACGCCGAGCTTCAGCGCCCAGTTGGCGATCGTCCACCACCAGCCATAGCGCGAGCGCCCCGTCGCCTCAGTGAAGATGTCGCGCAATTTGCCGAGCTTGGAGACGATCCTGCCGCCGGCTGTCCAGTTGTGCGGCGCGCGGGCCCAGCGCGGCAGGTACCAGGCGGCGGCGATCAGCGCCGCAATGCCGGCGGCCCGCAGCGCCAGATGGAGGCCCGGCCAAACGAGGCAGGCCAGCACGCCGACGACGAAAGCGTCCTGCAGCCTGAACCAGAGAAGAGAGGCGCTGGCGCGCACGATCGACACGCCGAACACCTGACGCAACAGGATCGGAAAGGCCGTCTCGCCGCCGCGGAAGGGAACGACGTTGATCATGGCATTGTGGATCAGGATGATACGCAGCGCGGCGCCGAAGCGGCCGTTCACATCGTCGCGGAACTCGTCGCAGACGCGCAGCGCCCTGAGCACATAGGTGACGAACAGCGCTGCCGCGACCGCCACGAAGGCGCCGGGCGTGATGGAGGCGAAGGCATCGCCAACCATCTTCCAGCGCTGATCGCTGGCAAGCCATGCCAGCAGCGCCAGTGTGACGACTATCGATATCGCTCGCTTCAACCAATTCTCCGATGGCGCCACCGCCGCGTTGGAGCGGCTTATCCGGTGGTTCGACAATTCACGCCTTTATCCGCGGGTCGCTTCGCCGACGCGGCTCGACGGGCGCGCCGTCACGGGCGGGTGATCCTATAGACCAGCATCGTATCCGAATCCACAAGCTTGGTCGCAGTCTTGTCGAGGTGGTCGATCACTGCGTCATGAGGTTCGACGAACCATTGCCAGCGGCAGCAGTCTCGGCTTGCCGCCGGCCGTCGCGCCTCGCAACTCACTTGTTTCTGCGCTGTCTAACATGTGGAGCAGCCCCCTACCGAAGCTATTCTGGCGACATCCAATCGCCAGGCAAGGTCAGACTATACAACATTGTAATATCCCTGGTTAACTAACGGCTTGTAGTGATCACTTGGGCCTCGACTCAGTTGACATCGGGCCGCGCGCGGCTGTTAATAGGCTCAAGGGCGCTGATCGCGCCGCCATTGGGCCGACAGGCCCGGGCATCGTGACGGCTCGCGGCAGGCCCCGAAGAAACATCTTCCAGATCATGGTTCATCGGCCCCGCCGTGTCGGGGTCGAGAGGGGGTATTGATATGTGCACGCGCATCGGAACGACAGCTGAAGCCACTTCGGCATCCGAACGGAGTCGACTTGAATTGAGCAGGGCCGATCGGCTTGCCAGAGGCGGCTGGCTGGTTCCGCTCCTGGTCGCCTGCGGCCAGCTTGCTTTTAGCGGCGCCGCCGGCGCGGCTCCGGCGAAGACCGGTGCGGCCGTCGAGGCCGCTGCCAAGCCCGACATTGCTCCGACGGCTTTCGAGCTGCAGCTTCTCTACGCCGACCGCACCTGGAACTGGAAGAACGGCGCCGCCTATTTCGGAATGGACAGGCGCCTGCATGCCTGGACGAAGGGGGAAGATTCGCCGGCCGTCGGCGAAGGCCGCTGGCTGGTAACGGAAAAGGGCAAGATGTGCATGGAACTTGCCTGGCGGTCCAAGACCTACTCCACCAAGCCGCAGCGTACCTGCTACAGCCATCGTGTCGACAAGGGCAACATCGAGCAGCGCAAGGATCCCGATGGCACGTGGTATGATTTCAAGCACGCCAAGGACGATCCCGCCGACGAGCACCAGAAGTTCGAGGCGGGCAACACCAAGGGTGCTCAATTTGAAGCTGCCCGCAAATTGATCGACACCAAGAGCTGACGCAGCGTCAATGCTCGGCCAATTTTGGGCCGAGCAAGCGTGACGCTGGATCTGGAAAGTGGAGGCTCGCTGAGCCGGCCTTAGCCGAACTCAGCGAGCCCGCGCCCCGACACATTACTCACAGGGCCGACCGCCGGCCTTGCGGGCCGGCGTTTCTGATTGACGTTCGCGCCGCGCGGCGCGCGCAATGCGCGCGGCATGGCGGCCGAAGCGCCGGAATCGCGCAAGGCCGGACCGAGCCCGAAAAAGGGTGCGGCCGTCCTGACGATAGTGTCGATGTCGGAAAGTTGCGCCACGAAGCCCAGCTGTTCGCGGGCAAGGCCGGGGTCGGCGAAAAGCCCGGCCGGATCGCCGGGGCGTCGCGCCTTGTACATGACCGGGACCGGCCGCGATGTGATCCGCTCGACCGCCTCCATGATCTGCCTGATCGAGACCCCGCGGCCGGTGCCAAGGTTGACAGCAAGGCTTTTGCCGCCGGCCTCCAGATGCATGAGGGCCTTGAGATGCGCCCGGGCGAGGTCGCCGACATGGATGTAGTCGCGCACGCAGGTGCCGTCCGCTGTCTCGTAGTCGGTGCCGAAAACCTCGATCGCCTCGATCATGCCGGACGCCGCCATCAACACCCTGGGAATGAGATGGGTTTCCGGCGTGTGCCATTCGCCAAGCTCGCCGTCGGGGTCGGCGCCGCAGGCGTTGAAGTAGCGCAGGATCGCGTATTTCATCCCATAGGCCGCGGCATGGTCCTTGATGATCTGTTCGCCCATCAGCTTGCTGCGGCCGTAAGGGCTGATCGGGTTCTGCGACGAGGTCTCGCGCACGGGCAGCGCCTCGGGCATGCCATAGGTCGCGCAGCTGGAGGAGAAGATGATGTTGCCGATGCCGTTCGCCCGCGCGGCCTCGAGCACGGCGATCGTGCCGGCGACATTGACCGAATAATAGTCCGCCGGGTCACTGACCGACTCGCCGACATAGGCGAGCGCGGCGAAGTGGACGACCGCCTGCGGCCTGTGGCTGGCGATGGCCCGCTCGAGCGCGCCGCGGTCGCGGATATCGCCGACCACCAGCGGCCCCCAGGCCACCGCTTTCTCGTTGCCGCGGCTGAGATTGTCGTAGACCACCGGCAGGTAGCCGGCCGCCGCCAGCTGCTTGCAGGTGTGGCTGCCGATGAAGCCGGCGCCGCCCGTCACCAGGATGGGGCGGGCACTCATAGCGCCAAAGCCCCGCCGGAGGACAGATGGTCGCCGCGTGAGGTCCCGGGCTGCCGGCGGCCCAGCAGGGCTTCGAAATAGGCCGTGGTGTGGGACAATCCTTCGCTGAGCGCGATTCTCGGCTCCCAGCCGAGATGCTGCC
This sequence comes from Mesorhizobium sp. M2A.F.Ca.ET.067.02.1.1, assembly GCF_004023285.1. Classification (NCBI taxonomy): domain Bacteria; kingdom Pseudomonadati; phylum Pseudomonadota; class Alphaproteobacteria; order Hyphomicrobiales; family Phyllobacteriaceae; genus Mesorhizobium; species Mesorhizobium sp. M2A.F.Ca.ET.067.02.1.1. The sequence goes on along the minus strand of NZ_RZSB01000336.1, from coordinate 1,851 downwards.
TGGCGAAGGAAATGTCGGGTTTGCGCTGCCGGGGATCGTCGACGGGCAGCGGCCTGTGCACGATCCGCGAGCGGGAATTGGTGTAATCGAGGACGAATTCGGCCAGTTCCATGACGGTGAACTCGCCGGGGTTTCCGAGGTTGACCGGATGGTTCGGCCCCGCGGGCGACCGCATCAGCCGCATAAACCCTTCGATCAAGTCGTCGACATAGCAGAAGGAGCGCGTCTGGGTGCCGTTGCCATAGACGGTGATATCGTCCCCGCGCAGTGCCTGAACGATGAAATTGGACACCACGCGACCGTCATCGGGCCGCATGCGCGGCCCATAGGTGTTGAAGATGCGCGCCACCCGGATATCGAGGCCGTAGGTTCTCGCATAGTCAAAGAACAGCGTTTCGGCCGAGCGCTTGCCTTCATCGTAGCAGGCGCGCGGGCCATGCGTGTTGACGTTGCCGAAATAGCCTTCGGGCTGCGGATGAACCAGCGGGTCGCCATAAACCTCGGAGGTCGAGGCCTGGAATATCTTGGCGTTGTGGCGCCGGGCAAGTTCCAGAAGGTTGATTGCCCCGAGCACGCTGGTCTTGAACGTGTGGATGGGATCGGCCTGGTAGTGAGGCGGGGACGCCGGGCAGGCGAGGTTGTAGATCTCGTCGACGGCGATATCCATCGGCAAGGCATCGACAACGTCGTGGCTGATGCAGGTGAAGGCGGCGTCGCGCGCGATACCGGCTAGATTGTATCTTTTGCCGGTGTGGAAATTGTCCAGGGCGATGACTTCATAGCCGTCCGCAAGCAGCCGCTCGCACAAATGAGAACCCAGGAATCCCGCTCCGCCGGTGACCAGGGCCCGGCCGCGATCGATGCTTTTTCGTCCCGATCGAACCGGCTTCAGAACTTTGATGACCCTATTCATGCCAACCTCGTACGCACACACACTACCGTTCCGGGACGGGGGCTACCCGACCAGGTCACAAAGGCGATTCCTCCGCATGTGCGGAACCGCCTGCACTGATGTGCGTCATACTTTTCTGAGTTCGCGAGGCTGTCGCTCTACGGCTTGTCTTCGCCGCATAAGCGTCCCTTCCGCCCCTAAGTCGCGATCCACGAGTCGGTTGCCACCACCGCAGACTGCTCGCCCAAATTGCACACCCAACGCATACGAAGATATACCTGTGTCGGGGGTGGTCAACTAAATTAGCGTTTTGTTAACCTCACGTCTTTGCGAATGGTTAACCAAGGAGTGGGCGCACAGGGCGCATCAGCGGTGAGACGCTGCCCCGGAAAGCTTGGTAACGGCGCCGCGTTCATCGAATTGCGGCAGCAGGCCGGGAGAGGCTCTCGGCATCATCCTTGAAGCCTCGAAGCAACGTCAGCAAGACGCCGGGTCGAGATTGCGCATCGTGGCTAGATGTTCTCGGCGACCGCTCCGGCACTTCTGGCGAAGCAATGCGATTGCTGTCCAAAGCCGCTCGGGCCGCAAATAAAGTCAGCGTTCCCAAGATAAGGATTGATCCTTACCACAGGCGCCGAGCGAGACGGGCTCTCTGTATGGATGTGTCGGGTTGGTTTCAAGTCGATCAAGGCGGCGTTGCCGCTTAGCGACACGCTGAATGAGCTCGACTGACCGAAGTTGAAGTATTGGCAACCGGAAGTTGCCAACAACGCACCCAGGACAAAAAGACGGGGCAGGGCCTTCATTAGAATGCGAAATTTTTGTTGAGGCAGGGCCGGCTTAAGCCTCGATAGGCCATCAGCATGAAGTAAAAATCCCCTCAAGCGCGCGGCGCTTATGTTCGAATCACGATTAGCCGCCCACCCCAACTCATTATGGCAACTTGGTTAATTTAGCGA
>NZ_RZSB01000335.1:0-6286 GCF_004023285.1 Mesorhizobium sp. M2A.F.Ca.ET.067.02.1.1 | reverse complement strand
CTCCTATCCGGCGCGGCCGGACCGCGCCGCCGTGCATGGCCTGAGCTTCCAGGTTAAGCCCGGCGAGACGGTGGCGATCGTCGGGCCTTCGGGCGCCGGCAAAAGCACTGTCTTCTCGCTGATCCTGCGCTTCTACGATCCCGAGACCGGGCGCGTCGCCATCGACGGCGTCAATCTGCGCGAGGCCGACCCGGCCGCCATCCGTCAACGCATCGCGATCGTGCCACAGGACGTCACCATCTTCGCGGCAAGCGTGCGCGACAATATCGGCTTCGGCCGGCAGGGCGCCGGCGACGCCGAGATCGAGGCCGCCGCCAAGGCCGCGCTTGCCGATGAATTCATCGCCAGACTGGGCAACAGCTATGACAGCCAGGTCGGGGAGCGCGGCGTGACACTGTCGGGCGGCCAGCGCCAGCGCATCGCGACTGCCCGCGCCATCTTGCGCGACGCGCCGATCCTCCTGCTCGACGAGGCGACCTCGGCGCTCGACGCCGAAAGCGAGACCCTGGTGCAACGGGCGCTGGAGCGGCTGATGCGCGGGCGCACCACCATCGTCATCGCGCACCGACTGGCGACGGTGCTCAAGGCCGACCGCATCCTGGTCATGGAGGGCGGCCGCATCGTCGAGGAAGGCACGCATCAGAGCCTTGTCGCCAAGGGCGGCATCTACGCGCGGCTCGCCAAGCTGCAGTTCGAGGCAGGCGCCGACGCGTTCAAAGGCGCGGCGGAGTAGAAATGTGTCAGCCTGGTCGCCAGTCGGCGAGTAGAGTGATGCGGCCCAAGTGTTTTGTTTTGGCAAAATGCCGCCGGTCGGCTGTTACCAACGTTGCAGCGCGATTGATGGCGATGGCGTGGTAAACGCAATCGTTGAGCGTCGGATAGCCGCCAGCCGGACTGAGCTGCGTCGCCATCTCCTGTGTTTTGGCCAGTTCGTCCATATCCGGCTCCAGAAGCTCGAAACCGCCTTCGCGCAATCCGGCGATGAGCTTTGCGACCATGACAAAGGATTGCTCATAATGGAGCGCAGTCGATAGCGCCTCGTAAAGCAGGATGCCGGGAGCGGCTATGGCGCGGCCATCTGCAATGTTCTTCGCGAACAGATTTCGAGCCTGTTCGCTGTCATCCTCATCCCGAAAGAGTTTGATGAAGATCGACGCGTCGACGATGATCACTTTTTGCGGCCTTCGAGGATATCCACCGGCCGGCCGTCCATTTCCTGGCGAATTCTGCGCAGCACGTCGGTGGAGTCTTCGCCGCCGGTCGAGGTCGACTTGAATTCCCGGATCATTTTCAGAGCGCGTTCTTTCGCGGCGTCCTTCAATGCCTTCGCGATCGCCTCTTCGACAAAGCGGGATCGCTTGCTTTTCGGAATCTGGCTTTCAAGCGTCTCCTTGATCGTGCTGTCGATCGAAAACGTTGCGCGTTCCTTGGGACCTGAAGCGTTCATCTGCGCACCTCCCAATCATAACATACAGTAGTACGAAATGGTACGCAAATGAGCGGCCATTGCCGCCGGGGTCGGTCTATGAGGCTCCGTACCGCCAGCGCAGATGCTCCGTGAAGTAAGCGGCGTTCAGCTTCTCGCCAGTGGCGCGCTCGAGCAGCTCGGGCGTCGACCAGCGCGAGCCCTGCGACCAGATCTTTGCGCGACGCCACTCGTTGATGGCGCTGAAATCGCCCTTGGCAAGGTCCTCGTCGGCGGACGGGTGCTCCCTGGTCAAAGCCGCCCATTGCTGCGCCGCCATCATGGCGCCCAACGTGTAGGAGGGGAAATAGCCGAAAGCGGCGCCCGGCCAGTGCACGTCCTGCATCGGCCCCTCGGCCGGGTTGTCGATGGTCGAGAGGCCGAGATAGTCGCGCATCTTGACGTCCCATGCCTCGGGGAGGTCGGCGGCTTCCAGCCGGCCGGACACCAGCTCCTGCTCGAGTTCGTAGCGCAGGATGACATGCAGCGGATAGGTGACCTCGTCGGCGTCGACGCGGATCAGGCCGCGCTCGACATGGTGGACATGCGGCAGGATGTCGACGAGCGACCAGGCTTCGCCGAGATGTCTTTCGACCATCGGCAAAGCCCAGCGCCAGAAGGCGGGGTTGCGGCCGACCTGCTTTTCGACGAACAGGCTCTGGCTCTCATGCACGGCCATGCCGCGCGCCTTGCCGAGCGGCCAATGCGACCAGGCCTTCGGCAGGTTCTGCTCGTAGAGCGCATGACCGGTCTCGTGCAGCACGCCCATCAGCGCCGACAGGAAATCGGAGGTCTTGTAGCGGGTGGTGATGCGCACATCGGTCGGCACGCCGCCGCAGAAGGGATGGTGCGATACCGACAGCGAGCCATGGGTGAGGTCGAAGCCGACGGCCGCCATCATGGCAAGGCCGAGCTCGCGCTGGCGGTCGACGGCATAGCTGCCTGACAGCGGCTTCAATGGGTGCTTCGCCAATCGCGCATCCTGCACGGCCAGCGCATGCGGCAGGAAGTCCTTGAGAAAGACCTTCAGCTCGGCAAACACCGGCGTGATGTCGGCGGCGCGGTTGCCGGGATCATACTGCTCCATCAGCGCGTCATAGGGGGCGAGGCCGAGCGCGTCGGCGCGCAGCGCCGCCTCTTCCCGCACCAGGGCCACGACGCCTTCCAGTGCCGGCAGGAAGCCCGCCCAGTCGTTCCTGGCGCGCAAGCTCCGCCAGAGCTGCTCGGAGCGCATGCGCGCTACCGTCTGGCGTTCGACAAACTCGGCCGGCAGGCAGGTGAGGTTGGTGTATTGCCGGCGCAGTTCCCTGACCGCCGCCTGCTGTTCCTCGCTGAGCGGCTCGGCTTCGGCGGCCGAAATCCAGTCGCCGATCTCCGGCGCGGTCGCCTGGCGATGCAACATGCCGGCCAGCGAGGACATCGCCTCGGCGCGTTTCTCGCCGCCGCCAACCGCCATATGCGTCGCCTCGTCGGCGCCGAGTATGGCCAAAGCATGCTCCAGCGCTTCGAGCTTGTGGCCGAGGTCGTCGAGTTTCTGGAAGGACATGATGGATACCCAGCTTCAATGTGGCTGGCGCGAAAAGATACCAACGCACCGCGCTTGGCAACCCTGATCGGCCGGGATGGAACCAGTGGTCTTGCCTTGTGGGGCGGCTGCGTGATCAATGCCGGGAACAAGCCGCTGGAGGGGACGATGATCGGCAATATCCTGGTCGGGCTGGTGGCGCTGATCCATTGCTACATCGTCTATCTGGAGATGGTGCTTTGGGACACGCCGCGCGGTCGCAAGGCGTTCGGACTGACGCCGGAATTCGCTAGCGCCTCGAAGGTGCTCGCCGCCAATCAGGGGCTCTATAACGGCTTTCTCGCCGCGGGCCTGATATGGGGTCTCTACCTCGGCACTGCGGGCTTTCAGGTCAAGATGTTCTTCCTGCTGTGCGTCGCGACAGCCGGCCTCTACGGCGCGGCAACTGTCGGCCGCAAGATTCTCTTTGTTCAGACGGTTCCGGCAGTGCTTGCGATCCTCGCGCTTTGGCTCGGCCTATAACCAAAGCGATACGCGATCGAAAAAGGACGCCCTCTGGGCCAGGTCCCGCGGGCGCCAGGTGGTCCCTTCCCTGGTGGTCAACCGTTCGGGTAATTCCCGCCGTCGTCGCCGTCGCCTATCATGAAGCCGCTGCCGGTGTCGTTCATCAGCCTCTGGTCGACATTGTCGAGGCGGCGCAGCAGTTCATGGTATTGCGCGGACGGGATCCGGCCGTGATCAGAAGCCGCGACATGCTCCGCGGCCTGGCTGATGCGAGCGGCGCGCATGTGCAGTTGCTGCGCCTCGGAAGCCGAAATGTTGTTTGCCTGCCGGGCATCGGTGATGCCCTGATCCACGCCTTGGACCTGATCGATAAGACCGGCCGCGCGGGGGCCGACGAAATCGGCCGTAGGGGTCGCGTCGAGAGCCCCCTTGTGGTGTCCGGCCGCATAGGCGCCGGCGAGCGGGGCCGCGATCAACGCGGCAGCCAGAGTCATAGTCTTGAGAGATGTTGAAGCGCGCATGGCGGCGCATCCTCCGATAGGGAAGGCTGCGGCCCTGCCGCATTGCCTTCCGACCTTTGCGGGCCGTCCGGTTCCGTCGCGTCGCGATGGGAGGCATCGCCGGCGGTCCCCGGCCCTGCGCGGCAAATTAGGTGCGTCGATTGCCGATGGTAATGTTTTCAGGACTTGCCGGCGGGACTTGGTACTCTAAGTATTCAGCCGACAAACAACTTCCCGTGACTTGGTGTGATAATGGATCACCGTTCGGTGAGCTTCAGTTCAATGCGGCGGTTCTTGCTGCGCGCCTCGTCGGTGTCGGCGGGGTCGAGTGGCTGGAACTCGCCGAAGCCGGCGGCCACCAGCCGGTTGGCCGGCACGCCGTTCTCGATCAGGAACTTCACCACCGAGGTGGCGCGCGCGGTCGACAGTTCCCAGTTGTCGCGATAGCGGCCGGTGCCGGACAGCGGCTTGTTGTCGGTGTGGCCGTCGACGCGCAGCACCCAGCTGATCTCCGGCGGGATTTCCTTCTGCAATTCGATGATGGCGTCGGCGAGCTTCTTCATCTCGACCTTGCCGGCGTCGTTGATTTCGTCGGAGCCGGTCGGAAACAGCACCTCCGACTGGAAGACGAAACGGTCGCCGACGATGCGGATGTTCTCACGGTCGGCGAGGATCTCGCGCAACCGACCGAAGAAGTCGGAGCGGTAGCGGTTGAGCTCCTGGACGCGCTGCGCCAGCGCCACGTTCAGACGGCGGCCGAGATCGGCGATCTTGGTGTTGGAGTCGCGGTCGCGCTGCTCGGAGACGTTAAGAGCGTCTTCGAGCGCGCCGATCTGCTTGCGCAGCGCCGCGATCTGCTGGTTGAGGATCTCGACCTGGCTCAGCGCCTGCTGGCTGATCTGGCGCTGGTTGCTGAGCTCGCCGGAAAGCTGGTCCGCCCGCTTGTTGGCCGCGTCGCCGGCGCCGGCGCCCTGCGCCAGCAATTGCTCGAGGCGGCTCTTTTCGGCCTGCGCCGCCGACAGCGATGCCTGCAGGTTGGCGAGCGTATCCTCCTTGTCCTGGCTGTTCGAGCGCTCCAGCGCGAGCAACTGGGTCAGCTCGTTGATCTGCGAGTTGAGACGGTTGAGCACGGTGTCCTTGCCGGAGATCTCGCGGCTGAGCAGGAACTGCGCCAGCACGAAGACGGTGAGCAGGAACATGATCGCCAGAAGCAGCGTCGACAAGGCGTCGACGAAACCCGGCCAGTAGTCGATGCGGCGGTCGGCGCGCCGTCTTGCCAGCGCCACGTCAGTGGACCCCTTGCTTCTTCAGCGCGTCGGCGATCTTCTCCAGCGTGTTGCGCATGGCCTTCTGCTCGTCCGACTGGGCCTCGACCCAGTCGCGCATGATCTGCTGCTCGGAGCGCATGTTCTTCACCAGCCCCGAGATGCCGTCGGCGAGGTTGGCCATGGCGGTGGCGACGCGCGGATTGGAGCCGCCGCCATTCTCCTGCAGGCTGCGCAACCGCTCCGACAGTAGGCGGATGTCCTCGGAGGATTCGGTCTTGGCGGTGTCGGAGACGACGATGTCGGACGACAGGTCGGTGACCGAGGACAGCCAGTTCTCAAGCTCGGTGTAGAAACGGGTCTGGGCGCGGCCGGCCTGCAGGTCGAGGAAGCCGAGCACAAGCGAGCCGGAAAGGCCGAACAGCGAGGACGAAAAGGCGGTGCCCATGCCGGCGAGCGGCGCCGACAGACCCTGCTTCAGCGCATCAAGCACGGCGGCGGCATCGCCGGTGCCGGGATCCAGCGCTTCGATCGTCTCGCGGATCGAGGCGATGGTGTTGAGCAGGCCCCAGAAGGTGCCGAGCAGGCCGAGGAACACAAGCAGGCCGACCAGGTAGCGTGAGGTGTCGCGGCTCTCGTCGAGGCGGGTTGCGATGGAATCCAGCATCGTGCGCATCGACGAGGTCGAGAAGGCGATCGTCGACGAGCGGCCGATCATCGCCTTCATTGGCGCCAACAGCACCGGCTCGGTGGTTTCGGAGCCGGCGCGGAAGGAATTGACCCAGCGCACCTCGCGGAACAGCCGCCCGACCTGGACGAAGGCAAGCAGGATGCCGACCGCCAGCACGCCGACGATCAGCCCGTTGAGGCCCGGATTGCTGGAGAAGGCGGTGGAGATCTGGCGGGTGAGGATGGCGGCGATGAAAGCGACGATGATCAGGAAGATCACCATGGTGAGCAGGAAGACCTGCGGGCTCGACAGCTTGTGCGGATCGTAGACAAGGACGTCCGATTGCCTGCCGAAGGA
>NZ_RZSB01000334.1:0-6305 GCF_004023285.1 Mesorhizobium sp. M2A.F.Ca.ET.067.02.1.1 | reverse complement strand
GGGAGACGATCTTCCGCGAGCAGGGCATGCGCCATCCCGAAATGCGCATGCGCATGCTGGACGGCTTCAACGAAGGCTGGATCGACTTTCGCGATCCGGATACGCTGGGACGTCAAGGAAGGATTGGGATCGACGAGGCGATTGCGAAGCTCGTCGGCCCGCCTGACCGTATCTAGAAACAACCAGATCCGAGCGTCGCTGCGCGCTCTGAAGGACTGGAACGAGGGCGGTCGGCCTTCAGAAATCGCTCACGGCCTGCCCGGCCGGGCCGCCCAGATAAGTGTTCCACACATAATCCCGGAGCATTTCCCGGTGCTCCGCCGTTCGATGGTGATAGCCCGGTCTTTCGGGGTAGGACACGCCGGCGAGGTGAAAGAAGGCGCCGTCGATGAACTCGTGGTGCCCGACCGCGCCGGCCATCGTCATTGGCCGCTGTTCCACGGTTGCCACGGCGACATCCGCCTCGGCAAGTTTCGAATAGAGGATCGCCCAGTTGGCTGCGCCGGTGTCGAGGCCGAGATTTATGCGGGGTTCGAAATTCAGTTTATAGGCGGCCACGGCGGAGAACCGGTAGAAGCAGTAGCCTGCCCACAAATTCCAGTGCCGATCGTCCGGCTTGGCCTTGTAGACGTGATTTTCGGTACCGTATGCCCTGCGGCCATACACGACTTTGCCGGCCAGATTGGACGGGATATCGAACGGCACGACCGGGAAGCAGTCGTGATCGATGAAGCCGAAGAACTCCGGCTTCAGATGGCGCACGATGTTGTGAAACGCCCAGGTGATCGCCGTTCCATGCGATCTCGACAGGTGTTTTTCGACCCGCATCGGCAAGGCAAGGTAGGGCACGCCGCGCATCTTGCAGATCTGTGCGATGGCCGCTCTCGCCTGGGCCTTCGTAGAATTGTCGACGACGACCAGCGTCATCCCTGGCGAATGCATCTCCCACGCCTTCGTCAAAGCATCGATCACCCAGGGTACGTTGAAGGCGACCGTGATGCACACGCGCGACACCCCGGCGTCGTGCAACTGTTTTGCAAGCAGGCGCCCAGACGCACGCCCTCGATATTCGAAGCTTTTATAGGCGAACTCGTTTCTGAGCGCCTTTAGCTGGATGACCAATCGATTTTTGCTTAGTCCGTCGGCTATTAGTTTGAGTGCCATGCTGGTTCTCGTAGGCAGCCGGCAATCGGCGGGCCTTCGCATGCCCCTTTGCTCGAAGCCGCCGAGAAATCAAGCAACTCGAGTTTCGCTGACCTAGCGACGTTAGGTCAACCTCGGGGTTTTAGCTTTTGCGAAGATCGGCCAGCGGGATGTGCGTCAGGCGTCCAGCCTAGACTCAAATCGACCCGCTGGGTTCGCCAAAAGGTTCCGTTTCGGCAATGGGCGAACAGCCGCGACAATTCCCCACGAACTTTCGTGGTTACGCTTTTGGGGCGATGCGGTGCCGTTTGGATGATCGTCGGCATCGTATTTCGTTCAGAAAGAAAACGGTGCTGTGCGCAAAGGGCCGGTGTCACCTGATAGGTTGTATTGCGGGCGCACATCAGCGAATTCGGGCTGAACAATGCGAGATCGACCGGTTCCTTCAGGCGTTTTGTCCGCTGAAGCAGCTTTTCAGCCGCAGCCTTGGAAATGACATAGCCGGCCGTACCGAGATGCTCGCCGACCAGCCGGCCAATCGAATGGCCCTTCCCAATGGACGCAAGGCGCGCCAATCTGACCTGACCGAAGAACGTCTCGAGCTTGACGATGTCGGCATCGCGCGGGACCCAACTGTCATCGGACAGGAATGGTCCGGCATCGCTCCTGAAAACGACGTCATCCTCAAAGATTGCGGTATATTGCTCGGCGCCATCTGCGATCATTTGCCAGCACTTACGATGGCTGAGAAAGCATGCAATCTCTGGCTTGGTGAGGCGGCGAGCGGCAGGAAAATTCGAGGGCTCGCTGGACGTATCGACCGCCGCAACGCGCTCAAAAGCGATGCCGATCTTCGCGAATTCGGAGGTTGCCTGGTTCAACCTGTCAGGTGATCGATCAAGGTTGATTACCAAGCATTTCATGTGTCATCCGTTCTCTCAAATCGCCTTACGAATTCCTCAGCAGGTAAATCGAACGCAGCCTTTTCCTCCATGATCTTCTCACTCGGCAGTACCACCGGATGTTGGGCATCGCTGTCAGTAGCTGACTGCGACTTGCATTCCAAGAGGTCTCATTGCCGGAACTACCTTCCCGCCTGACAGCCTCGCGATTCGGCCAAGGTGCGTACAGCCAGTTCCCTGGGCTTGTAGGTTATATCTAACAGCGGCTATGTCGCTGCACGGCTGCCGCTGAGGTTTGCAGATGTCGACGATTTCCAGATGGTTCAAGGACGCGCGTTCCAAGTTGCCGGAGCATGTGACGGTTGGCCGCCACACTTATGGCGTGACATGGCGAAAGGTCCTGTTTCCCGCAAAGGAGGCCCCGCTGCGGGTCGGGGCCTTCTGCTCGGTTGCCGGCCGGGTGCTTTTCATTTGCTCCGGCCAGCATCCGACCGCGAGCGCTACCACGTTTCCGATTTACAGCCGGCTGCTGAAGCAGCCGGAGCCGATCGCGGAGGACAGCAAGCCGGCTGGCATCACCGTGGGCAATGACGTCTGGATCGGCAATGGCGCCATGATTTTGCCGGGCGTCGAGATCGGCGACGGCGCTGTCGTCGGGGCAGGGGCGGTGGTCACGAAGAACGTGCCGCCTTACGCGATTGTCGGCGGGTCGCCGGCAAGGCTGATCAGATACCGCTTTTCGCAGGACGTCATCTCAAAGCTGCTCGCCATCCAATGGTGGCGTTGGGACGATGACAAGGTCAAACGCGAGGCGGGTCTGCTGACCGGCCCGATCGAGACTTTTATCGAGAGGCATTCTGTGGCAGGCACCGCAACGAAATGACGGGCGGCGGTTAGCGGAACGATGAAGTCGTGTTTCTTCCTGGCGACGGATGCGGGCTACTTCCCATATGCCTGCCTGACGGCGCGCCGGATACTGGATGTCTCCACCCCGATCGACGGCTTTCTGCTCTACACCGGCGCGAGCCAGGCGGATATTGAAGTCGCCCGGCATCTGCTGGAAGGCAAGGTCGAGCTGGTCGATGTCGCCGACTTCATGACGAATTTCGGCTTTCGCTTCGGAACCTACAGCATTGCCGCTTACATTCGGCTTTTCGCCGATCGGCTTCCGGTTTTCGAGCCGTATGACCGCATCGCATACACGGACTGCGACGTTCTCTTCAACCGGGACATCAATGACCTTGCCAGGCAGCGGCTGCGCGCCCCGCTGCTCGCCGCCCACGACGACTACATGTATTTCCGGCCCTCTTACCGGCAAAAGCTCAAGCTGGCGCCAGGCGCGCCATATTTCAATTCGGGCGTCGTCGTCTTCGATATGAACGCTGTCCGGGAGAATGCGCTGCTGGAGCGCACGCGAAAGACCGCTATTGACGGAAGCATGAACGACCAAAATGCCCTGAACGTCGTCTTCGAGGGCAAATGGCAGACGATGCATCCAAACTGGAACCTGCAGTCGCTCGGAGAATTGGGGGGCTTCTCGCAAGCCTGGGCCAGGCATTTCGCGGGCGGCAAGCCGTGGGGCAATCAGGTCGGGGTCGAGTTGGAAGCGCTGCGCATCTGGCGGGATCTGGCAAGGGACACGCCCTGGGGCAGGCCTTTCGAGCAGCGCATACCCTTCGAACGCGGCGTGGTGAAGCGCTTCCTCCGGCGCTTCGACGCAGTTGCCGGCCTGTTCGGCAAGGACGTGCAGCGCCGCAGGGCCAGGTATGACGGCAGCAGGATGCACGCGATCTATGCCAGGCAGGCGGATGAAGGCGCGATGGCCGTCCAGTTTCCGGAAGTGCTTGGCGGTTTCGCCTGAAAAGGCCGTCGTCTGCCTGCTGGCTCGTTCGGCCATGCGCTGTGGATATTAACCTGGCGTTTACCATGCTCCGGCGCTCGCGTTGCGGCCCGGCGCCCGACTCGCCGAAATGGAAAGGCCTGAACCCGTCAGGCAGCCCCTAAGCCCAGCGGCCGGCGTTTTCATGTACCCTACGGGATGCGTGCTTGAACGCGTTCCGCAGTATGCGCCGGCCGTAACTTCCCTTGAACGGAAAATGGAAGCCCGCCGCGGCAATGGGAAACCGCGACGGGCTTGGCGACGCCCCAACGGGACGCCATGGGAATCGAGGCTACGCCAGCAGCCCGGCGATCTTCGCCGCCTTGCGCAGCGTCTTGCGGGCTTCCACCGGGCTGCGCAGCCCGTCAAGCGCGTCACGGCAGACACGGCTCGCCGAGCGCCAGGCGCCGTCGCGCGCCTGTCCCGGCCAACGTAGGTCGAGGCATTCCATCGCCTCGAAGCAGCTCGATACCTTGCGTTGGCCGTTTGGCTGGAAATCGATCACGACTGGTTCGGAAAACCAGACATCGTTCATCACTTCCTCCGTTCTTATGATTGTCTTTTTGAGCAAGCAATCGGTGCCGGATGGCGTCCGATGCAGGTCCGTGAGGCGATTGCGGACCCGCGCATTAACCAACCATCATGCGTTAGGTTCCGAGAATTTTCATGACCGGAACGGACAGCATTCGGACAGTCTCACGGGCCGACCAATCCGTGCTCCGGACGGCTGAAAATCGTGTGACCAAAGTCACTGCAGCACCCTCGCGGACGGCGCTAATGAATCCGCAAGGCTGATGAAACGCGGGAAAACCTCTCATGATTATCGCCGTGCTTGCACTCGTCATGACCGCCGCGACGTTGATGGCGACCGCTTTCGGGCTCTACGACGAGGTCCGGCAAAACCGTTCGCATGCTGAGACGGATCATGCGCGCGTTTCGAACAGCGCGTCGCCTTCCCGTCAATCTGCGCGTTCGGTAGGTCCGACACCGCCCAGGCATGCTCACGCCGCTTTCCCTGGCCATGTGTATTTTTCGGGCTTGAATCCTGCTCTCTCCGGCTGCGTTCGCGGTGCTGGTGCTTTTGTGGCTTTTCTATCGATAGGCAGCCGCGTGTAATAAGGCGCTGCCATGCCCTATTCGACCAGCACATGCGCTTCGCGCGCGGCGACGACGAAGGCCTCCCTGGCGGCATCGGCCGTGACGTCGCCGCGGATCGCGCGGCGGCAGGCCCGCAGCGCCTCGCCATGCAGCGCACTGCCGGCATCGCGCCATTGGCCGGTCAGCAGCTCGGCGGCTTGTTCGGCGTTGGAGATGTGGCGGATTGACCCGGAAAGGCCGACGGCGACTTCAACCGGCTTGGAGAACCATCCCTGGATCATCGCGAAACCTCCCGAACATGTCGGAACACGATATTCTGCCGTTGCGTTCCGTGCCGGAACGTCAACCTAACGTGAAGCCGCCTCGCGTGGGCGGATCACGTTGCTCATCTTCCAAGCGGCCTGCGCGAAAGCTCGATCAACTCCGCCTCGTCGGTGATGCCGGCCATGTAATTGGCCAGGATGCGCGAGGCGCGTGCTTCCTTCTGCTCGGTAGTCTCGCCCTCGACGCTGCCATTCTCATAGACACGGCCAAGCATGGCCGTCTCGTCGGGAGTGAATGTGTTGCGGGCATTGGACGCGATGGACATGGCTTCCTCCTTGCGCCGGGCTCCTTTTTTGCCCGGCTAATATTAGCATGTTTGAAGGTTGAGCGTGAGTCGCTGCAAGGTATCCTTGCCATGCGCTTCGGCTGACGCCGCTCTTGCCCTGAGGCTGGCCGCTGTTTTGCCGGCCTCGTTATATTCTTGCCGAACGAGCGCTGCGCTGATACGTATTAGCAGCGCGGAATTTTTCCGAGTCTGCATTGACTTTAGCCCGAAAAAGCACCGCGCGTTCTGTCCGAGACCAGCAACCTCGACGTGGTGGCAACCGGGTTACGAAGGGGTTCTGGTCGAAAAGAAGCAGGGCAGGTCCCGCGTCCAAACCGGGGCAGGCTCATCAACGCTCTGGAATTCTGAAGCCATTGCCCCCATGGCCTTCGGAAGAGCATGAAGCATGGGGAAATCGATGGTTACCAAGAAACTTACCGCCAACGCAGAAAGCGCGGCAGCCTTTCTTGCGGTGATGGGCAACGAAAAGCGTTTGCTCATCATGAACTACCTCGCCGAGGGCGAACTCTCTGTCGGCGTGCTCGCCGACAAGGTCGAACTCAGCCAATCAGCGCTGTCGCAACACCTGGCCAAACTGCGCAGGTTTGGCCTTGTAGAAACCCGCCGTGATCGTCAAATGGTCTATTATTCCTGCAAGTCTTCGGCAGCGCGCGGACTTCTGGCGTTGCTCGAT
>NZ_RZSB01000333.1:0-6312 GCF_004023285.1 Mesorhizobium sp. M2A.F.Ca.ET.067.02.1.1 | reverse complement strand
TCGAGGGACATGGCTGCGATTTCCTGATCATGGATGACGGCTTCCAGTCGGCGCGCATCCATATCGACTATGCGCTGGTCGTGGTCGACGCCCGCTTCGGCGTCGGAAACGGCCGCGTAATTCCGGGTGGACCGCTCCGCGCCAAGATCGTCGACCAGCTGGTCTTCACCAGCGGCTTGCTGAAGATGGGCGAGGGCGCCGCCGCCGACGGCGTCGTGCGCCAGGCGGCGCGTGCCGGCCGGCCGATCTTCCTGGCGCATGTCGAGCCGGCGGATCCGTCACGCTTCGCCGGCGGCCGGTTCCTGGCCTTCGCCGGCATCGGCCATCCGGAGAAATTCTTCGACACGGTGCGCGGAGCGGGCGGTGAAGTCGCGCTTTCGCGCGCCTTTCCGGACCATCATTTCTACGCCCAAGACGAGCTTGCCGACCTTCTGGCACTCGCCCGGCAGGAGGGGCTGCGCCTGGTCACCACGGCGAAGGACGCCGCGCGGCTGCACCACGGCGAGGTGCCCGCCGGTTTCCTCGATCAACTGGACGTGCTCGATATCGAGGCCGTGTTCGAGCTTGATCACGTGCCCGAACGCATCATCGGCGAGACGCTCGATGCCTGGCGTCAGCGCAAGATGCGGGGTTGAGTTGTGCGCCGCGCCTGGTTGATCCGGTGCCCTGCCGTCAGTTGATAAGCCCACGGAAATGGCGAACTGTCTCGCCAAGCCCGTCTTCGAGGGCAACACGAGGGGACCAGTCCAGCGCCGAACGCGCCAGGCCTATATCGGGCTGGCGCTGTTGGGGATCGTCTTCGGGGAGGGGCTTGAACTCGATCTTCGACTTGCCGCCGACGATGCCCCGCACCAGCTCGGCCAGCTCGAGGATCGTGACTTCCGTCGGGTTTCCGATGTTGACGGGCCCGACGAAATCGTCGGGCGTCGCCATCATCCGGGCCATCGCATCCATCAGGTCGTCGACAAAGCAGAAACTGCGGGTGTGGCTTCCGTCGCCGTAGATGGTTATGGGGTCTTTGCGCAATGCCTGAACGATGAAATTGCTGACCACGCGCCCATCCGAAGGGTGCATGCGAGGTCCATATGTATTGAAGATGCGCACCACCTTGATCGGCAGTTGCGACCGGCGCCGATAGTCGAAGAACAGTGCTTCGGCGCATCTTTTGCCTTCATCGTAGCAACTGCGCGGGCCAATCGGGTTGACATGGCCCCAATAGGCCTCGGTCTGGGGATGGACTTGCGGATCGCCATAGACCTCGGACGTCGACGCCTGAAGGATTCTGGCGCCCGAAGCGCATGCAAGGTCGAGCATGTTGATGGCGCCGTAGACGCAAGCCTTTGTCGTCTCGATTGGAATGCGCTGGTAGTGAACAGGCGAGGCGGGGCAAGCGAGATTGAAGATCTCATCGGCCTCGGCCTGAAGCGGCACGGTGACATCGTGCCTCAGCAGGCTGAACCGCGCATTGTTTGACAGGTGACGGATGTTCTCATCCGAACCAGTCGAGAAATTGTCGAGGCATATTACTTCATAGCCGCTTGCCAGCAACAGGTCGCATAGATGCGAACCAATAAAGCCGGCACCGCCGGTCACCAGTGCCTTCACGGCAAATCCCCCATACCCACGGCATTGTCTATAACCGCAGAGTCACGAACCTGTCACGTGCGTTGGAAGAAGGGTTTTTCGTCGCGACGATCGATTGTTGCCGGCACTCGGCCAGGAACCTGTATGGGCTGGCCTCCCGGGTGAATGGCGCCGGCCGTGAAGCCGCGACAGGCCAAGTTGCAGGTTGCCTCAGCGCTGACGCTGCATCGCCTCGAGGATGGTCTCGTCGCGCTCGACATTGAGCTTGCTTTCGAAGTCGAAATGCCAATCCCTGTCGCGCGGCGTGGAAGTCGAGGCGTCGCCGCGCCGGATCTTCTGGTCGAGGTCGGCGAGCGATCGCGACCAATAGTGATTGGTCCTCAATATATCGAGCTTGGGAGGCATAGCGGGCACGATGGTCCGTCGATCAGTGTCCACCCCTTCACCGGACAGGAATTTCGACTGATGGACGCCAGGCCTGTAGACCATGCGAGGGTTGAGGATAGTCTTGACCGTCGTGATGTCCGGCCCGGCTCGCATCGTAAAGGCCTCGACCAGTGGACTTTCCGGCCGCTCGACATGGCCGGAAGAGCCATAGAACGCCTGCCAGACGCAAACGCCTGGAAGGTCGCGATAGTCCCTGAGAACCGAGGGCACGTCACGTCCGTCGGGCGCGAAAAGAAACTCATCGATGTCGAAGAATCCGATCCACAATGCTTCACGCCAGCGCCTGCGGATGCAGTCCCTATAAGCCGACAGCTGTCCCACCGGCCGCGGCCAGTCGACCAGCGTAACCAGCCCTTGCTGGATGAACGGGTCCAATACGGCTTTGAAGTCGTCGGTCGAGAAGTTGTTGTAGAGATAGAAATGCTCAAATCCCACACCCTGGTGGAACCTGATCCATTCGGCCAGAAACGGCGCTTCTTCACGGAAGATGGCGCAGGCCGCCAGCTTGAACCGTGGGGCGTTCGATACCGCCCGATCGCGCATTCTCGCACGCATGATAAGCGGCATGCGAAGAAAGGTCTTGAGAGACTTTTTGAAGTTTTTCAATTCGGTAGCCTAGGCGCAATCGAGGTGACTGTCACGGCGTCGTGGGCTCGCCCGGCCTATCACCGTTTGCGCAGTTCCGGGTGCATCTCGATCTCGCGGGCGAGCGAGACTGCCGCGTTCACATAGGGCTCCTGCCGGGCGACGCTCCAATATTTGAGCTCGTCGAGCGGAATGTTCTCGCCCGTCACCGCGCAGCGCACGAACGAGCCCGGACTGGTGACCTGGAAGTCGCCGTCGAGATAGCGGATCCGGGCTTCCCTGCCGCCCGGGCCTTCGAAACGGTTCATCATGAAAGGACGCTTGCGTTCATCTGGGTTTCAATCGCCACAAATCGCAAGCAACGTCAAGCTTGACGCAATGCTCATCCGGTATGGCTGAGCGTCAAAATAGTTTCCGGAAGCCGGCATGGACATCACCTCGACCCGCTTGAACGCACTGATCGGTGAAGCGCTTACCCCGCAGCCGGCGCCGTCGCCCAAGGCCGATCCTGCGGTGGCGGCTTTGATCAAGACGCTGGTCCAGCCGCAGGCGCCCTCGACGGGGCAGGCGGCGCAAATCGCGGCCCAGTCGCTGCAAAGCGCGCAACCGCGCCCTGCCGCCCAGGCATCGCAGCGCCTGTCGTCCTCAGAGGTCGAGAATGCTTACCGCGCCGTGATGGAGCCCGATGCCGTCACCGACTCCTCGCCGGCAAGACCTTCGACGGGCAGGGCGGCGACGGATGCCGATCAGGCTCCGCGCGGCTTCGCCTCACCGCAGGCAGCGGTTGCAGACAATGTGTCCAGGCCCGCGGTTGCGCCGGCATTGTCCACATTTTCGCCGGCCGTCGCCTCCGCGGCGGTGCTGGTAGCAGCCAACGCCAACGCGCCGCAGCCTCGCGGCGCCGCGATCCGCCCGGCTGGTCACGCGCCGCGATCGGAATCCGCGCCGATATCCCTTTGGACGATCTCGGTTGTCACGGCCATCGTCTCGGCGGTGACGGCAACGATCATGGTCCTGCTGCTTCGCTAGAGCAATTCCAGGAAAAGTGTGAACGGTTTTCCGCCCGAAGGGGATGGGGCATTTCACCGTTTTCGTGAAACGGTGAATGCCCTAGACGTCATCCTGAAGGAACCCTTCGAGCTTTTCCCGAGCAAGCCCCGCCTGTTCGGCGATGCGCCCGGCCAGATCTGCCGCCGCCGCGCGCGGCCGGCCGACCGGACGGTCCATCCAATAGGACACTGGATTGAGCGCAACGCGCTCATCGACGGCAACGATACGGCCGGACCGGAGCTGGTCCGCAGTCAGCGGCGGCCGCGCCAGCGCTATGCCCAGCCCATGCGCCGCCGCGTCCAGAACCAGATTGTAATCCTCGAAACGCCGGTCCTGCGGACGGGGGCGGTAATCGATGTCTTGCGCGGCGAGCCATGCACGCCATCCGGATGCATCGGAATCGTTGATCAGCGGGTACTTCAGCAGCCGCGCAGGGTCGCCCCGTCCGATCTCCTTGGCGAGCTCCGGCGAGGCGATGGGGAAAATCTGCTCTTCGAAAAGCTGCACCGAGACGCGGCCCGGAATGCGGCCGCGCCCGCAGCGCACCGAAAGGTCGATGCCTTCGTCGGCAAGGTCGGCCTGGCGATTGTCGACATCGAGCACGATGCGCAACTTGGTCGGATGGTTTTCCAATGCGGCCATGCGCGGCATCAGCCATAATCCGCTCACCGAGGGGATCGAGGCCAGCCGCACCACGGCCGTGCCGCGCGGCTCGACCCAGCGGTCGGAATTGACCGAAATCAGCGCGAAGGCCTCTGTGGTGCGAAGATGCAGGCGATTGCCCTCGATGGTCAGCGACACGCCGCGCGCATTGCGCTCGAACACTTTCAAGCCGAGCCAGTCCTCGAGCTTGGCAATCTGGCGACTCACCGCGCCATGGGTGAGGTTGAGTTTTTCGGCCGCCGCGGAAAAACTCCCCGTGCGCGCCGCGGCATCGAAGGCGCGCAAGGTTTCCAACGGCAGTATCTGATCCGAGCTGTGATCCATGCTCACAGCTGACCCTCGATTTGCTCGTTTGTCAATCGGCCGGCAATGGCGTTTTCTGCGTCCATGGCACAAAAAGACGAGGGTACGGCAATGAGCGCTTACACCGGCACGTTGAATGAGACACAGCGCATGGACGGCACCGCGGCCGTCGCGGTGGCGCTTACGGTGCTTGGCTGGGCCTCGGCGTTCCCGGCGATCCGCGCCGGCCTCGCCGCCTTCCAGCCGCTGGAGCTCGGCGCGCTACGCTTTGCCATCGCGGCGGTTCCGGCCGCCATATTTCTCGCGGTGAAGCGCCCGGCGCTGCCCAGGATCGACGAGCTGTGGCGCTTCGCCTTTGGCGGCGCCATCTTCGTCGCGCTCTACACCGCCATGCTCAATTTCGGCGAGCTCACCGTCTCGGCGGGCGCGGCCGGCTTCATCATCAATGTCAGCCCGATCTTCACCGCAATCATGGCCATGGCCCTGCTCGGCGAGCGGTTCTCAGGCGTCGCCTGGCTGGGCACGGTCATTTCCTTCGCCGGCATCGGCATCATCGCGGTGGCCGACGGGCACGGCCTGCATTTCAATACCGGCGCGCTGCTGGTGCTAGGCTCGGCGCTTTGCTCGGCCGTCAACACCATCGTCCAGAAGCCGCTCTTCGCCCGCCACCATCCGCTGACGATCTCCGCCTCCAACATGGTGCTCGGCGCGCTCTGCCTGTCGCCATTCCTGCCGGAAGCGTTTTCGCAGGCGGCGGTCGCCGACACTGCCGGTCTCGGCGCCGTCATCTATCTCGGCATCGTGCCCTCGTTGATCGCCTATGCGGCCTGGGCGACCGCGCTGTCGCGCCTGCCTGCCGCCCGCGCCTCGAACTTCCTCTATCTAGTCTCGCCGACCTCCGCTTTGATCGGGTTCTTCTGGCTGGGCGAAGTGCCGTCGCTGCTCGGCATCCTCGGCGGCGCGCTGGCGCTGGGCGGCGTGATCGTGGTGAATTTGAAGCGGTAAATCAAAAGGTGGAAGTCGTTTCCTAACTCAAGAAAAGAGCCGCTTCGAGCGGCTCTTTTCTTGCCCCCTCATCCGGCCGCTTCGCGGCCACCTTCTCCCCATGGGGAGAAGAGATTGGCGCCGGCGCCGACAATCTCCTCTCCCCACCGGGGAGAGGTCAGCCGAGCGCAGCGTAGGCTGGGTGAGGGGCCGTGGCGCACTCACCGCCTTCCAAACAGCCGTTCGATATCGGCGAGCTTGAGCTCGATATAGGTCGGGCGGCCGTGGTTGCAGGTGCCGGAGCCGGGCGTCGCCTCCATCTGGCGCAGCAGCGCGTTCATCTCCTCGGCCTTCAGCAGCCGGCCCGAGCGGACGGAACCATGGCAGGCCATGGTCGCGGCGATCTTGTCCAACCGTTCCTTGAGCGTCTCGACGGTGTCGTTGTCGGCGATCTCGTCGGCAAGGTCGCGCACCAGCTGCTGCACATTGGTTTCGCCGAGCATCGACGGCGTCTCGCGCACCGCCACAGCGCCGGGGCCGAAGCGCTCCAGGCCGAGGCCGAATTTGGCAAGCGTCTCGGAGTGCATCGCCAGCCGCTCCGCGTCTTCCTCCGGCAGATCGACGATCTCGGGCAAAAGCAGCATCTGCGACGGGACAGCGCGCGAATGCAGGGCGTTCTTCAGCGCCTCATAGACC
>NZ_RZSB01000332.1:0-6313 GCF_004023285.1 Mesorhizobium sp. M2A.F.Ca.ET.067.02.1.1 | reverse complement strand
CGATAAAGAGCAGGATGAAGCCCATCACCAGCGCAACCGCCCAGAAGACCGAAAGACCCGGGCCGGACGCAAGCAGGACAGAGCTGATCGCCGCGACGATCCCGATGATCGTGATGGCAAAACGATAGTCGATGCGCGCTTCGAAGACCGTCGCGGTCATGGCGCCGATCACCTGCGCGGCGAGGCTTGCCGACACCATCAGGCCGACGGTGCGGCCGTCGATGCCGAACTGCGCGCCGATGGGCTCCAGAAAAGCCCAGACGGCGCCGAAGAACATGAAATAGCAGAAGATCGAGAGCAGCGCGGTGATCGCCGGCACTTTCGCCACATTGCCGAACTGCTCTTCCTTGGGCAGATCGGCATAATCGTCGTCCGGCACGATCCAGGCGACGACCAGTGACAAGAGGCAGACGATGCCGAGCACGATGAAGCCGCCGGCCGAGCCGGCGGCAGGCACGGCATAGAGCGCCAGGATCAGCGCCAGCGCGCATTGCGCCAAAGTCTGCAGCGTGACGAAATAGCCGCCGATGCGCTCTGCCCGGCGCGAGCGGGCGATCAATTCGGTGGCGACAGCGACCAGCCCGCCCTCCGCAACGCCAGCCAGTATGCGCGCGTCGATCAGCCCATTGGGGCTGCCGGCATAAGCGGTCCAGAAATTGGCGAGCGCGAGCAGGACGAGCAGCGCCGCGCTCTTCCAGCGCATGTTCCTGGCAGGCAGCAACATGGCCACGATCGCCGACCCGATGCCTATCGCGATCATCTCGGCGGTGGCGACCAGCGCCAGCTCGTCGCCGGTGACGTGGCCTTCGGTATAGAGGGCGCCGAGCAGAACCGGCTGCAGCCCAAGGATGAGCAGGCCGACCGAGCCGATCCACAGCGCCGAGGCAAGCTGCGATCCCGTCGGATTGCCGACAAGCCAATCGCCCTCTTCCGCTTGCGCGGCTTGCGATGCAGTCACGAGATGCCTCCCTTGCAGCCCGGTCGAAAAACTGACAAGTTGTCAGCATTTAATGAAACTGATACTTGATCATGTTTCTTGTCAACCGCGAATTCGCACTTTTCCGGGAAAGATGCGGGCCATGACGGATGCAAAGCGAACGGCGACGGAACCCAGGCGCAGGCCAAAGCAGGAGCGCAGCCGCGAGCGCATCGACGCGATCCTCGCCACAACCATGCGGCTGATCGGCGAAAAGGGCATCGACGCGGTGACGATGAAGGAGGTGGGCGCGCTGGCCGGCGGACCGATCGCGACCGTCTATCACTACTTTCCGTCGAAGTCGGCGATCCTGGCGATGCTCTACGAGCGCTTTTCCGAGGAAAACCGGGCACGCTTCGGCGCGATCATCGCCGAGATAAGCGAGCCGGGCGACGTGACGGCGGCGGCCGATCGCATGCTCGATGACTATTATGCCCGTGTCGCGGCGGACCCGGCGATCCAGGACCTGCAGAACGCCATCCAGGCCGACAAGGCGCTGCAGCATCTCGACATTGCCGAGACGAGACACCAGGCGAAGATATTCTGCGACCATGTCGCGCCCATGCTTCAAGCGGATCAGCGCGAGGCGTTCGGGCGGGTCGTGTTCCTGATCTTCCAGCTTGCCGGCGGCGTCGTGCGGCTGGCGCTGACGCAGGACGAGGCAGAAGGCCGGCGCACGATCGACGACTATCGCTCGATCATCCACACGCAGTTGCGGCTGTTTTTGTAGCCGTCGTCATACTCGGGGGCGCCGTCCCCTCGCCGCACTTGCCTGCCTCAGGCCTCCTCCAGCTTCGGCCCCAGAATCTCCACCAGCCAATCGACAAACACCCTCACCCGAGGCGAAAGCTGGCGGCTGGGCGGATAGAGCACCGAGATCGGCGTCGGCGTCGGGGGATTGTCGGGAAGCACCTCGACCAGCCGGCCGGCCTCGATGTCGTCGGCGTAGCGGAGTTTTGGCGCCTGGAACAGCCCGAAGCCTAGCCGGACCAGCGCGGCACTTGTGTCTGAATTGGCGACTGTGACTCGCGACGGCAGGACCACTTCACGAACCTTGCCGTCGGCCATGAATTCCAGCGGCATCACTTGCCTCGTGCGCGACGACACGAAACCGATCATCATATGGCCGGCAAGATCGTCCAACGTGCGCGGCACACCGTGGCGTTCGAGATAGGCGGGACTCGCGACGGTAATCTCGCGCGCGATGCCGAGACGCCGCACGATCATGTCGCTGTCGGGAAGTACGCCCGCCCGGATCACGCAGTCGACGCCTTCACGCACCAGATCGACGAGGCGGTCCCCCTCGCCGATATGCACCGACAGGCCCGGATATCTGGCAAGCAGTGCCGGCAGTTCCGGCAAGAGGAACGTGCGCGCCATGTGGCCATTGACGTCGACGCTGAGGCGCCCGCGCACGTCATGGGCGCCGAAGCCGCCTTCGGCGTCTTCGATGTCGGCGAGGATGCCAATACAGCGCTGGTAATAGGCCTCGCCATCGGGCGTCGGGGTGACATGGCGCGTGGTGCGGCGGAACAATTGCACACCAAGCCGCTTCTCCAACTGCTTGATTGCGGCGGTTGCGCTGGAGCGCGGGAGGCCGAGATCGGCGGCTGCCGCGGTGAAACTGCGCCGCTCCACGACGCGGGTGAAGAGTCGCATGCTGTCAAAACGATCCATGGCAGATTGTTCGCACAGGCTGAATAGTGTTGGCAATCCACGCCCGATTATATCGCCTGCATGGGCGGGTATATGCATCTCCATCCGAAGAGAAGGAGATTTCGCCATGACCACCCGTCCCATTGCCCTCATCACCGGCGCCAGCCGCGGTCTCGGCCGCAACACAGCGCTGAACCTCGCCCGCAAAGGCGTCGACGTCGTCCTCACCTATCGCTCGCGCGCCGATGAGGCGAAGGCGGCCGTCGCCGAGATCGAAGCGGCCGGCGGCCGGGCCGCGGCCCTGGAGCTCGACACCGGCGCCGTCGCCAGCTTCCCGGCTTTCGTCGAGACATTAAAGAAGACGCTGCGCGAGACCTGGCAGCGCGATCGCTTCAATTATCTCGTCAACAATGCCGGTACCGGGCTGCGCAAGCCGATCGCCGACACGACGCAAGAGGAATTCGACATGCTGATGAACATCCATCTCAAGGGCGTGTTCTTCCTCACCCAGGCGCTGCTGCCGCTGATCAACGACAGCGGCCGCATCATCAACGTGTCGAGCGGGCTGGCGCGCTTCTCGGTGCCGGGCTCGTCCGCCTATGCGATGATGAAAGGCGGCGTCGAGGTGTTCACCCGCTACCTCGCCAAGGAGCTTGCCGGACGCCGCATCACCGCCAACACCGTGGCGCCCGGCGCGATCGCGACCGACTTCAACGGCGGCCATGTGCGCGACGACGCCGAGATCAACCGCGTCGTGGCCGGGATGACCGCGCTGGGCCGCGCCGGCGTCGCCGAGGATGTCGGGCCGATGATCGCCTCGCTGCTCTCCGACGACAATCGCTGGGTCAACGCCCAGCGGATCGAAGTATCGGGCGGCATGAATATCTGAGGTTCGCCTAAGTTACCTGGCGGATCAGTCCTTCGAAGCCGTCGGCGAGATTTGAATTGCCGGCGGCGAGGAAGGCGGACAGGTTGCGGACGCGGCCGGGCGTCTTGTTGGCGTCAAGCAGAAGGGCCTTGCCTTCATGCATGACGAAATCGAATTTGCCGTAGTCGAAGCCGAGATCGCGCCGTAGCGCGCGAAGCTCGTCGGGAACCGGAACCGGCTCTCGTCGGATCGTATCTTCGCCTTTGACCAGGTTCTGCGGCGAGACATGCCGGGTACAACGCTCGCGTTCTCCGCAAAACAGCCAGAAGCGGGCGCCAAAGCCGTCAGGCTCGGGCTCGGGAACAAACTTTTCCACCACGAGATCCTTGCGGTCGAACACCGCCGGGGGAACTTCCGCAAGCGAGCCGTGGATGCGGTAGCGATCGAGCAGCCTGGCATCAGGAAACGGCTCCGGCCTGCCGGCGCGCCGCGATCGCCGATTGAGCGTCTGCTCCCGCGTTCCCAGATTGTTGAGGCTGCTTTTGACGATGACTGGGCCTCGCCAGCCGTGATCCCTGTCGATCACCGCGCCGCTGACGCGACGCTTCGAGATATCGGCGGCGCCGATGTTGAGGCAGAAGGGATAAGTGCGCGCGTATTCGACATATTCGGGTGGCGTCACGGTCGCGTCGACATGGAGTATCGCGATATCCGCCTGCGGCCTGGCCGAAGTGCCCGCAACAATGCGCACGGAATGTCCTCGGCGCTTCAACTCCTCCAGGAGATCGAAGAGCATGTAGGGACT
This sequence comes from Mesorhizobium sp. M2A.F.Ca.ET.067.02.1.1, assembly GCF_004023285.1. Lineage (NCBI taxonomy): Bacteria > Pseudomonadati > Pseudomonadota > Alphaproteobacteria > Hyphomicrobiales > Phyllobacteriaceae > Mesorhizobium > Mesorhizobium sp. M2A.F.Ca.ET.067.02.1.1. Next base: position 2,008 of record NZ_RZSB01000332.1, on the reverse strand, counting down.
GTCGCGACGCAGCAACGGCCCGCGACGGCGTTCAAACGCGTCAAACTCATGCGTGATAACCGCAATACGTGCCATCCGCCCCCCGGCTTGGTTTCTTAAGCGTCCTCGATTATGCGTTCTAATACAATCGTACGGGCGGGTTTGTGATGACAGAGCATTGGAATACAATTCGCAGGCATTGGCAGTTGCTGGGGTCGCCGCTCAGGCCGCCGCCGGAAGTCGTCGAGGCCTATAACCGCGAACTCGACCTCGCTCGATCGCACGTCGTGATGTTCGGCGTGACGCCGGAGCTCGCCGGGCTTGGCGCCAGGATGACGGCGGTCGACGAGTCGGCCGACATGATCGCCGGCATCTGGCCGGGCGATACCGAAAGGCGCAAGGCGGTACGCGGCGACTGGTTCGATCCGCCGATGTCTGACGCAAGCGTCGATGCGCTGATCGGCGACGGATGCCTCACTGTCATCGGCGGGGCGGATGCGAGGCAAGCGCTGTTTTCAGCCATCGCGCGCGTTCTGAAAGCAGACGGGCGCGCCGGCATCAGGCTGTACGCTTCCCCCGAGACACGCGACGATCCGCGGGATGTCCGCGCCCTGGCGTTGGCCGGCGGCGTCTCGACCTTTCACGACCTCAAATGGCGGGTGGCCATGACCGCGAACGCCGGCGCGCCGGACTACGTCATACCGGTGACGGGAATTCTCGAGCAATTCGAAGCGATGTTTCCCGACCGCGACGAACTTTCGACAAGCACGGGGTGGGAATTGCCGGTGATCGGCACCGTCGACGTCTACCGGAACTCATCCGTCATCTACAATTTTGCGCCGGTAAGCGCGCTTGTCGAGGAAGCCAAAGTATTTTTCGACGACGTCGACGTCGCGTCGACCGGCACATACGGGCTCGCCGAACGCTGCCCGCTGCTGGTGCTGCGAGCGCCGAAGCGCCGGGACTGACGGGTGGGATTGCTCGTCGGTGTCCCGCGACAGCAGGCGCTTTTCATGGTGACGTTTCGCCTGAGAAAAATTTCGCGCCGCTTGCCCCTTTCGCGCGCCTTGACTCTGGCAAGGCGCCGGCCTATCTCAGCGCCACGTTAGCACTCGCCTTTGGTGAGTGCTAACTCATATCCGGCGGCCTCGCCGGATGGAGGAACAGTTCTCACCGTTCTCACTCGAGGAAGACAACATGGCAAAGTCCAAGTTCCGCCCGCTTCATGACCGCGTGGTCGTTCGCCGGGTCGAATCTGAATCCAAGACCGCCGGCGGGATCATCATCCCGGACACGGCTAAGGAGAAGCCGCAGGAAGGCGAGATCATCGCCGTCGGCTCCGGCGCCCGCGACGAGAGCGGCAAGCTGGTGCCCCTGGACGTCAAGGCCGGCGACCGCATCCTGTTCGGCAAGTGGTCGGGCACTGAAGTCAAGCTCAATGGCGAAGACCTTCTGATCATGAAGGAATCCGACATCATGGGCATCATCGGCTGAATTTCGGCCTCTCCATCAACTGAGTTTTCGGGCTCTTCCCGAGCCCCTGTCAGGAGCTAACCATGGCTGCAAAAGACGTAAAATTCTCCCGCGACGCCCGTGAGCGCATGCTGCGCGGCGTCAACATCCTCGCCGACGCGGTGAAGGTGACCCTCGGCCCGAAGGGCCGGAACGTCGTGATCGACAAGTCGTTCGGCGCCCCGCGCATCACCAAGGACGGCGTCACCGTCGCCAAGGAGATCGAGCTTGAGGACAAGTTCGAGAACATGGGCGCCCAGATGGTCCGCGAAGTCGCTTCGAAGACCAACGACATCGCCGGCGACGGCACGACCACCGCTACCGTTCTCGCCCAGGCGATCGTGCAGGAAGGCAACAAGGCCGTTGCCGCCGGCATGAACCCGATGGACCTCAAGCGCGGCATCGACCTCGCCGTCGGTGAAGTCGTCGCCGCTCTCGGCAAGGCCGCCAAGAAGATCAAGACCTCCGAGGAAGTCGCCCAGGTCGGCACGATCTCGGCCAATGGCGACGAGTCGGT
>NZ_RZSB01000331.1:0-6332 GCF_004023285.1 Mesorhizobium sp. M2A.F.Ca.ET.067.02.1.1 | reverse complement strand
GCCGAAGAGGCTGACCTCACCCGCGCGGGCGCCCGCCGCTTCCTGCTTACATTGGTCGCCACGGGCTACGCGACGCAGTCCGGCCGGCAGTTCTCGCTGTCGCCGCGCCTTTTGACCGTCGCGCGGACCTGGCTCGGCGGCGCATCGCTCTGGACCTTCGCCGCGCCCATCATGCGCGAGGTGGCCGGCAAATTCGACGAAGCCTGCAACGCGGCGGTGCTGTCGGGCGAGGATGTCGTCTATGTCGCGCGCATCCCTGGACGGCGAATCTTGAGCGTTGCGCTCGATGTCGGCACGCGGCTGCCGGCCTATTGCACGTCGATGGGGCGCGTGCTGCTTTCCGGCTTGGCGGCGGATGAGTTGAAGGCCTTCCTCGCTGACGCGACCATCGAACGGCGCACGCCGAAGACGATCACCGGCCGCGCCGCGCTCGGCAAGGCCATTGACAGAGCGAGGGTCGATGGCTTCGCCATCGTCGACGAGGAGCTGGAGCTCGGCCTGCGCTCGATCGCTGTGCCGATCGTCGACCGCGCCGGCCGCACCGTCGCCGCCATCAACGTCTCGACGCAGTCGGCGCGTTTCTCGGTCGAGGCGATGGAGCGCGACATCTTGCCGGTGTTGCGGACGGCCAAGCAGCGGGTGGAGGAGTTCTTCTTCGTTTGAGCAGCAACGGCAACCGCCCGAAGTGAGCGCTGCCCCTCATCCGCGACGACGGTTCTCCGACGACCGGTGAGTGCTCAATGTCTGCTTGAGCGTTCCGCCATATAACGGGCTGGCGAGACGCCGAGCGCCTTTCGAAACATTGTGACAAAGCTGCTGACGTTCTCGTACCCAAGGTCGCCAGCAACCTGTTTCACCGACGCGCCGCTCGCCAACCACTGCACCGAGAGGATAATGCTCAACTGCTGTCGCCAACGACCGAAGCTCATGCCCGTCTCGGCGGCGATTACGCGCTCGAGCGAGCGAACACTGAGTCCAGAACATTTTGCCCACGATTCGAGAGTTCCGCGGTCAGCTGGATCCGTTATCATGTCCTGGAAGATCGAACGAAGCCGAGGATCGGTTGGCATTGGCAGGTGAAGGTTGCCGAGCGGCGCTGTCGAAACCTCATGCAGCAGCAAGGCCGCAACTCCCGATTCTACTCCGTCCGCCTCATGATCTGCTGGGAACTGCGCGCTTCGGACAATCAACTCGCGCAACAGCGGACTGACGGTAATCGTGCAGCACGTCATGGGCAGCTTCGCGCCTGCCGCCGGCTGGACGAAGGCCGCATAGCTGTCGATGTTCCCGGAGGCTGCGATCCGATGCACCATCCCGCCCGGAACCCAAAGCGCGCTCTGCGGGGGCACGATCCAGATGCCGCCCTCGACTTCACAACGAAAGACGCCAGAGAGTCCCAACAGCAGCTCCGACTTCCGGTGGGAGTGATGGTCCAGCTCTAAGCCCTCGGTGACCATCTCGACGCCGACCGTGACGACGTCTCGGCGCGCCGCTTCGACCGTGGGCATGAGCTCAGCCAAGTCATTCCATTGACGCAGGATCGGCAAAGGGTCGCGCGCCAGGAAATTGGCACAATATCAATATATATTGGCCAAGTTTCGCGTTTCCGTCAACCTTACCCTCAGATAATGTCCGACGCGGTGGCGATGGATGCTGAAGGGGACGCTGAGATGAACGAAATGCCGTGAGCCCCTAGGCTCATCGACACACCTCTAGCCTGTTTGAAAGCAGGCTCGTCCCAGGCTCGCTCATCGTCGCGGACAACACGACTTACTGCCCGGATTGCGAAGCTTACGTTCGTGAACCAGCCAATGGCTACCTCTCGGTTCCGTTCGCCGACGACATCGAACTCTGATGCGGACCGGATAGAAAGCATCGCAGTCGCAAACGGCTGCTTTTGATCGTGCCTACACTAAACAAATAAAGCTTAGCTGAAAGATAACACATGACTTCAACTTCCGAAGAGACCACTGTTATCATTGTTGGAGCCGGTGTGTCCGGTCTGACGTTGGCGTCCTTCCTGCGGACCTCCGGCGTGGCCTGCGTTGTCCTGGAGCGGATCGATCGGGCCCGCGTCGAAGTCCGGCAGCGTGCCGGCGTCGTTGATGCACGCGCCGTGCGCATGTTCGAGCAATGGGGATTAGCGGACAAGCTCCTCGCCGGCCCGCTTGCCCAGACCATTGATTATCGCGTCAACGGCGTTGGTCGCATTTTCGAGACCATCGAAGACGACGGCAGCCCGGGTCGATTCTGCACCCAGCAAATGCTCGTCAATAACCTGTTGCGCGAACTGATCGATGTGATGGCGGGTGACATCCGCTTCAGCGTCACCGACGTGTCGATCCAAAATGACGAGGACCGGCGTCCACGGGTCAGCTATTCAGATGCCGCGGGCGCTCACGAGTTCGTCTGCGATTACATCATTGGGTGCGACGCCGAGCACGGTGTCAGCCGGGCATCGATCCCAGATGGTGTCTTGACGAAGTACAGCCATGACTTCGGTTATGCGTGGTTGGCGGCGCTCGTTGAGGCGCCTGTTACCGGCCATCCGATCATGGGCGTCAGCGACCACGGCTTTGTCGCGCAGCTTCCTCGCGGCCCCCACCGGAGCCGGTATTACCTGCAATGCGCGTTTAGCGATGGTCCGGCAGACTGGCCGGATACGCGGATCTGGGATGAAATCCGGCTGCGTCTCTGCGACAACACGATCGAAAATGCCGTGGTCCATGACAAGGACTTCGTACCTATGCGATCGGTGGTCTATGCGCCGATGCAATATCGGAATCTTTTCCTCGTCGGCGATGCCGCCCACCTCTTGCCGCCCACGGGCGCCAAGGGAATGAATCTGGCTCTATACGATGTGGATGTGCTCGCCCAGGCGCTGGTGCGCGCGGCGCGCGATCACGACAGAGCGGCGCTGGACGCCTACTCAAGCACGGTCCTGCCGCACATCTGGAAGTACCAGGAGTTCAGTGCCTGGATGACCGATACGATGCATGACGCTGGTGATCCAACGCAAAACGGTACGTTTCGCCAGATGGCCGCACGCGCTCGTCTCGATAACTTGTTCGACTCCCCGACCGCAGCTCGTTTGCACAGCGAATACCAGCGGGGGCTGAACTAATGCCAGCTATGACGAAGAAAGTGGCTCTGGTGATGGGCGGCGCGAGTGGCATCGGCCTGGCCATCGCCGAACGGTTGGCGAAGGAGGGCGCCTTGGTCTTCCTGACCGGCCGTCGCGTTGTTGATGTCGAAGCCGCAGTCGCCCAAATTGGCCCCGCCGTGCGCAGCGTGGTGGCCGACGCGAGCAACCCCGCGGATATTGAACGGGTCATCGCGACAGTCGGCGCGCAGGGCGGTCAAATCGATGCGCTGGTCTACAACGCCGGCATCATGGAACCGGCGGACCTGGAAGAGAGCATACCGGAGCATTTCGACCGCCACTTCGCGGTGAACGTGCGCGGCGCCCTTCTCACCATGCGGGCAGCGGCGCCGCGCATGGCTGCCGGGGGCCCGGCGCTGTTCTTGGGGTCGGTCGCCGACGTGAAAGGGGCGACGCCCTATGGAACATATGCCGCAACCAAGGCGGCTCTGCGCTCCTATGTGCGCAGCTGGACTGGCGAACTCGCGCCGCGCGGCGTACGCGTGAACATCCTGAGCCCCGGCCCAACGGACACCGCCATGATGGCATCGATCCCAGACGAAATGCGCGACGGGATCGTCAGCCAGATACCGCTGGCCCGCATGGGCCGCGTGGAAGAAGCCGCGGCGGCGGCGTGGTTCCTACTCAGCGACGAAGCAAGCTTCATAACCGGCGCCGAGCTATACGTCGACGGCGGCATGGCTCAAGTGTGACGGGTGCGGGGCGAAGCAGCCGGCAACCGACGAGCGCCTGATGATCCGCCTTTGCCCCCGGATGAGTTGGCTGGCTTAGTTCTGCCCATGTAGGAAGAACTCGATCGGCACCACCAGTTCGAGACGGTCGCCAGGCACCTCTGCAGGCGTTTGGGCAGGGGCTGGGCGCGCTGGATCAACGCCAAAGTCTCTTCGTCGAGGAGGTCATGGCCGGAGGTCTTCTCGATCCTCGCCACGAGCACCTACCGCTGCGATCCATCGTGAAGCGAACATAGGATACGCCTTGCTGGCGGCGGTACTGTGCAAGTGCCGGATAACGCTTGAACTCCTCCAATCGGTCGAGAACGAGCCCCTGCCACGTCGGCATCGCGTTCGACAGCGAGGCAGAAGACGCCTGTGGCGCGGGAGCGGTCGGTACCGAGGACGACAGGGCGGGAACAGCCGGCGGGGCGGTTGTGGCGGTCGCGGGCGGACGATCGACCGGCAGAGCCTCCTGCCGCTGCGCAACCTGACGACGTGGCACGATGCGGATCCTCGGGACAAGCCCGAGGATGACGGCGTTGCGTTGGTCGTCGCGATAAGCCCATACGCGATTGCCCCTGTGTAGTGACCGGAAGAAGGACCTAGCCGTTGACGCTTCATTTCTGATACGGTATTGAACAGGATTATACAGGTTCATTGAACAGGTATCGATATGGCCCGTCGCGCGATGCAGCTCTCTCCCGGCACGGGCAAGCCCGAGCAGATCGCGACGGTTCTGGAGCATGAGATACGCTCCGGCGTGCTCGGCTTCGGCGACCGCCTGCAGAGCGAGAACGAGCTCGTCCAGCGCTTCTCCGTCAGCCGCAACACGGTCCGCAAGGGGCTTGAGGAACTGTCGAGCCGCGGGCTGATCACCACCAAAGTGGGCATCGGCTCCTTCGTCACCTTCGACGGCATGCCGGTCGACGACGCGATCGGCTGGTCGCGCGCGCTGGCCAATGCCGGCGCCAATGCCGAGACCCGCACCTTGCGGCTCGAGATCATCGAGGACGCGGAACTGGCGGCCAGGCTCGGCGTCGAGAGCCCATCCTTCATCGCCGTCGACCGCGCACGCACCAATGCCGATGACGGCCATGCCATCTCGATCGAGCGCAGCCGGCTGCCGCTGTCGCCCGAGTTGGAAGACATACCCCTGCGGGGCTTGCGCGAAGGCACGCTGCACCAGACGCTGCGTGGCGCAGGGCTCGTGCCCGACCATGGCGAGGAATGGGTCGACATCGAGATGCTGAGCGCTGCCGACGCCGCCATTCTCGCCTGCGCGCCCGGCACGCCGTTCCTGCGCACGCGCCGGCTGACGCGCGCCGCCGACGGGCGCGCCATCGAATTCGTCACCAGCCTGCTCAACCCCGCGCATTTCGCGCTGCATCTGGAGTTCTGAGCATGGCAGGGGAGGCGATCGATCGGGCGCTGGGCGCGCTGATCGGCGGGGCGCTGGGCGACGCGCTGGGCATGCCGACGCAGCTTCTGTCGCCGGGCCGCATCGCCGAGCTTTACGGCCATGTCGAGGATTTCGTCGCGCCCGCCGCCGATCACCCGGTGTCGAAAGGGCTGCCGGCCGGCGCGATCACCGACGACACCGAGCAGGCACTGCTGCTTGGCCACATTCTGGTCGAGTCCGGCGAGCGTTTCGACCATGCGCGCTGGGTGAACGCGCTGCTCGGCTGGGAACGCGACGTCAAGGCGCGCGGCAGCTACGACCTGCTCGGACCATCGACCAAGCGCGCCATCGACGCCATCAACAGCGGCGTGCCGGCCGAAGAGGCCGGGCGCGCCGGCGACACCAATGGCGCGGCGATGCGCATCGCGCCGGTCGGCATCATGATGCCGTCGGAGCCGCTTGGCGCGCTGGTCGCCAAGGTGGCCGAAACCTGCCGGGCCACGCACAACACATCCATCGCAATAGCTTCCGCCAGTGCCGTTGCCGCTGCAGTCAGCCTTGGCATTTCGGGCGGCGATTGGCGCGCCGCTTCCGGCCATGCGGTCGCGGCAGCAAGGCTTGGTGCTACGCTTGGCCATTGGGTCACCGGCGGCGACATCGCCGTGCGCATTGTCTGGGCGCAGGAGCTTGTCCGCGGCAAGGCGGAGAAGGAAGCCATCAAGCAGATCGTCGACCTGATCGGTACCGGCGTTGCCTGCCAGGAATCGGTGCCGGCCGCCTTCGCGGTGCTGGAGGTCGCCCAAGGCGACGCCTGGCGGGCTGCCGTGATCGCCGCCAATCTCGGCGGCGACACCGACACGATCGGGGCGATTGCCGCCGGCATGGCCGGCGCCTGCGCCGGTCTGTCGAAGCTGCCGCAGGACCGCATCGCCGAACTGCATGGCATCGACATCGCGGAGGTCCGCGCGCTGGCTGCGGATCTGGTCGCGGCCCGGACGGCCAAGACCGGTCCAGGCAAGGAGGACGCGGCGTGAGCGGTCGGCTCGTCCATGTCGGC
>NZ_RZSB01000330.1:0-6335 GCF_004023285.1 Mesorhizobium sp. M2A.F.Ca.ET.067.02.1.1 | reverse complement strand
TGCTGGAGCTGGTGGGGTTGGGCGACAGCGCCCACAAGCGCCCCAATGAACTGTCCGGCGGCATGCGCCAGCGGGTCGCCATCGCGCGGGCGCTCGCGCTCGATCCGGCGGTGCTGCTGATGGATGAGCCGTTCGGCGCCCTCGACGCCATTACCCGCGACCAGATGGGCCAGTCGCTGCTGGAGATATGGCAGCGCACCGGCAAGACGATCGTGCTCGTCACCCACTCCATCGACGAGGCCATTCATCTGTCCCGCCATGTTCACGTGCTGGGCATCAAGCCGGGGCGGATCACCGAAAGCCTCGACATCGGGCTGCCCTATCCGCGGGATCTGTCGGTGACGGAAGATCCCGAGTTCGTCAGGCTGGTGGTTCAACTGCGCACCATGCTGCGCGCCAGCCATCAACCGGGAGGCGCGTCATGAGCGATCAACCCATCACCAATCTCTCGGAGTCGCGGCTTGCCTCGAGCTGGAGTCAGGCGACAGGCAGCTGGCTCCCAGCGGTCATCCTTCTGCTGGCGACGATCGTGGTGTGGGAAGCCGTGGTGCGAGTTTTCGCCATCTCAGCCTTCATCATTCCTGCTCCGACCGAGATCGCGCAATCGCTGGTCGCGCAATGGGCAACGCTGATGCAGGCGACGCTGGTGACGGCGGGCGAGATCCTGTTCGGCTTCCTTGTCTCCGTCGTGATGGGCATCGCCATCGCGTTGGTCATCGTGCGCTTCGACTGGCTGGGGCGGGCGCTATACCCGCTGGTGGTGCTGTTTCAGAACGTGCCCAAGGTGGCGCTGGCGCCAATCTTCATCCTCTGGTTCGGTTACGGGCTCGCGCCCAAGATCGGTCTGATCCTGGTCATCGCCTTCTTCCCGGTGACGTTGTCGATGCTGGCGGGAATGCAGGCGGTCGACCGCTCGCTGCTGTCGCTGATGAATTCGGTCGGCGCCAGCCCGACGCAGATCCTGTTCAGGATACGCGTTCCGCATTCGCTGCCGAACCTGATGGCCGGGACCAAGATAGCCGCCACGCTGAGCGTCATCGGCGCCATCGTCGGCGAATTCGCCGGCGCCTCGGACGGGCTCGGTTACGTCATCCAGTTCGCCTCGACACAGCTCGACACTGCGCTTGTCTTCGCGGCGCTGCTGCTCGTTTCGGTGCTGGGCATCGCCTTCTACTACGCAGCCGAGATTCTCGAACGCATCGTGGTGCCGTGGGCGCCGAAATTCAGCCAGTCGTAGGTCCGCTCTCAAACCAATGAAAAAGGGAACAAAAATGCTCAGACGCTCACTCATCAAGGCAGCCGCGCTTGCGGCGTGTGTCGGGACACTCGGCTTCTCGGGCGCGGCCTTTGCGGCCGACAAGGTCAACGTCCAGCTCGACTGGGTGGTGCGCGGCAACCACGCCATGTTCTTCGTCGGCAAGGAAAAAGGCTTCTTCGCCGAGAACGACATCGACGTCGCCGAAATCCGCAAGGGCTCCGGCTCGCCCGACGCCATGCGGCTGGTCGGCAATGAGAACGCGGATTTCGGCTTCGGCGATCTTCCCACGCTCGCCGTGGCCCGGTCGCAGAATGTCCCGGTGGTCGCGGTGGCCGCCGTCAACCAGCAGTCACCGCTGGCTATCATCTCGCTGGCCAAGACGATCAAGCTCACCAAGCCGGCCGATCTCAAGGGGCTCACCATCGGCATTCATCCGGCCGGCTCGACCTACATCTTCTTCAAGGGCTTCCTCGCGGCCAATGGCCTGACCGAGAAGGACATGACGCTGAACAGCGTCTCGCCGCCCTATGAGAGCTATCTTCTCCTCGGCCGGGTCCAGACTGTGGTCGGCTATGTCGACGCCGAGGTTCCCGAGCTGGAGGCCAAGGCCGGCGGTCCTGGCTCGCTCAGCATCATGATGGGCGCGGACCATGGCTGGAAGGCCTACGGCTCCGGTCTGTTCACCTCCGAGAAGATGATCAAGGACAAGCCGGATGTCGTTGCCCGCTTCGTCAAAGCCTACCGGGAAGCCTTCGACTATGTCGTCGCCCATCCGGAAGAGGCCGCCGAGATCACGGCCAAGGCGGCTCCAGGCTATGCGGACAAGAAGGATGTGCTGCTGGCGCAGATCAACGCCGACATCGCGTCGACCTTCACCAGCCCCGACACAAAGGAACACGGCCTCGGCTGGATGACGAAGACGCAGTGGGAGGAAACGCTGAAGACGCTCACCGATCAGGGCGTGCTCAAGGCGGCCCTGTCGGCGGACGACGTCTTCACCGACAAGTTCCTGGCGAAGGAATAGGGCGCGCCATGTCGCGGGCCGACGGATCGATGGGCGCCTACCGGCACGCGAGCCTGTCCTGCTCCATGCGGCAGGACACGGCGCGCTTCCCTTCGGCCGCGGCGGCACGGTCGAGCGTGATCTGTGCCCGCGTAGCATATACACGACCCGACAGGCCGCACCACAGCCGCTCGACGGGCAGGTTCTCGCGCTTGTCGTTGAGGATGGTGAACGTGCCCGTCTTCGGGTCGAACCAGAGCTCGACACAGGCGCTCTTGCCCGGCTCGACCGTCGTAATCCCGGCCGAATACCAGTGGGCGAAGTCGGCATTGCACGACAGTCCTTCACTGCCCGCATTCGAGATCGTCAACGGCACCATGTCGAGCCCGTCGGTGCCTTTGCGGACGATGACGTGGTGCAACTCAACCGCGCTGGCGAAGGATGTGAACGCCAGCATCGCCGGGAGGACATAACGAATCTTCACTTTGCCTGAGCTCCATGGGTAAATTTTTCTCAGGCAGTCTATCTCGCTTCTGCGCAATAACAACAAGAATATTGATTGGTGAATCAAACAGAGAGGGTAACATGTTAAAGCTTCTTAAGTGCAGTGTGAGTGCAATTATACTGAGCGGCGTCTTGCTCGGCGGGGCGCTTGCTGGCGAAGTCAAGTCGATCGCCATCCTGACGCCTGAAGAAGGCACCGATTACGGCTGGAACCAGCAGGGCATCGATGCCGCCAAGGCGGCGGGCAAGGCAGCCGGCGTCGAAGTGGTCGTGGCCCAGGGCCTCGGCTATGGCGACGTTCGTCCGACGCTGCGCGAACTCGCGTCAGACGGCGCCAGCCTGCTGATCGCGCATGCCAGCGGCTACAACACGTCTGCGCCTGAAATCGCCAAGGAGTTGAAGGTTCCGGTGGCGATCGTCGACACGCCGAATGGCTTGGAGAAAGGTCTCGTCGCCGACTACACGCTGAGCGGCCACCAGGGCGCTTATCTCGCCGGCCGTCTTGCCGCCAAGATGTCGCGCTCGAAGTCGGTCGGCATCGTCGTGTCCGGCGAACCGCCTTCGTGGAACTCGCAGTCGGCGGCGTTCGCGCAGGGCGTGAAGGCCGAGAACCCCGACGTCAAGATCACCTATGCGGTGATCGGCCCGGCCGCCTACAGCGACGCGGCGGGTGGCAAGCGCGTGACCGAAAGCGTGATCGCCTCCGGCGCCGACATCATCTTCGGCCAGGGCAACGGCTCCAGCTTCGGCATGTTGCAGGCGGTCGAGACGACCAAGGCCACCGACGGCGGGAAGGTCTATTTCATCGACGTCATCGGCGACAAGTCGCCCATCGACAAGGGCTTCCTGCTGTCGTCGGTGGTGTGGAACATCGAGCCGGTCTACGCCGCGATGATCGCGGATATCAAGGCGGACACGTTCGGCACCAAGCACTATTCGATCGGCCTCCAGGACGATTCGGTGAAGCTTTTGAAGACCGCCGCGATCCCGGACAAGGTATGGTCCGAAATCCAGGCGGTGCGCGACGACGTCATCTCCGGCAAGATCAAGGTCGATCCGGTCTATGACGCCGCCGCCGTCAGGGCGCTGATGACGAGCGTCGCCCAGTAAGGCGGCGACCTGTCGGCTTCCGGAGGGGCGATCGGTTCCCCTCCGGACATTTCCCGTTTTTCCAGTGCTGGGCTTTCATGAGCAGTCTGTCTTCACCGCCTGCCGACAAGCGCGACATCGTCGCGCTCGAAGGCGTGACCAAACGCTTTCCCGGCATCGTCGCCAATGACGGCATCGACCTGTCGATCCGTCCCGGCGAGGTGCATGTGCTGCTCGGCGAGAACGGCGCGGGAAAGTCCACCTTGATCGGCATGCTGTCGGGACTGCAGCAGCCGGATGAGGGGCGCATCCTGGTCGACGGCAAGCCGACGCCGATCACTTCGCCGCGCCATGCGCTGGCGCTGGGCATCGGCACGGTGTTCCAGCACATGATGCTGGTGCCGACGCTGACGGTGGCGGAAAACCTGTTGCTCGGCGGGCCCTGGTGGCAGCGGCCCAGGACCGAGGAGCTGGAGGCGCGCGTCGCCGAGATTACCCGCAGCCTCGGCATCAGCGTCAAGCTGCACGCAAAGGTGTCGGAGCTTTCGCTCGGCGAACAGCAGCAAGTCGAGATCCTGCGCGCGATGGTGCGCAACAGCCGGCTGCTGATCCTCGACGAATCCACCTCGATGCTGACGCCGAAAGGCATCGAGGAACTCGGCGCCTTGATGCGCCGCCTCGTCGGACAGGGGCTGGCGATCGTCTTCATCACGCACAAGCTCAAAGAGGCGGCGGCCTTCGGTGACCGCATCTCGGTGCTGAAGCTCGGCCGCAAGGTCGGCGAGATTCCACCCGAGCGTTTTCGCACGCTCGGCGAGCAGGAGATCATCTCCGAAATCGTGGAGCTGATGTTCGGCAAGCAGAAGGACGATCCGGAGGCCGCCGAGCGGCCCACCCGCACGGTGCGTGCCGACGCCGCGCCGCTGCTTCAGGTCGCCGACCTCGCCGTTGCGCCGACCGAAAACGCGCCGGGCCTGTCGTCGATTTCCTTCGACATCCGCCCGGGTGAGATCCTGGGTATCGCCGGCATCGACGGCAACGGCCAGAAGCAACTGGCGGAGGCCTTGGCCGGCCAGCGTGCGGCGACCGGCGGTTCGGTGCGGCTGGAAGGCGCCGCCATCGAGGCGCTGAGCGTGGGCGAACGCCGCCAGCGCGGCCTTCGCTACCTGACTGACGACCGGCTCGGCGAAGGCCGCGCTGGCGGCGTCGAGCAACGCACCGAGATCGACAGGCGCGCGGCCCAGCTGGTGCGCGAATACGATGTTCGCACGCCGAGCCTGAAGACGCCTGTCGCCCGGCTCTCGGGGGGCAATATCCAGAAGGTGCTCCTGGCGCGCGAACTGGCCGAAGGCGCCAGGGCGGTGATCTTCAACAAGCCGACTTATGGACTGGATCTCGCCAACACGCTTGCGTCGCGCCAGCGCATCCGCGACACGGCGGCGCGCGGCCTTGCCGTGCTGCTGATCTCCACCGACCTCGAGGAATTGCTCAGCATGTGCGACCGCATTGCCGTCATCGCCAATGGCTCGCTGGTTGGCACCGTCGCCAATGCCGACGACGCGCGCACCAAGGTCGGCCGCCTGATGATTGGACTGGCCGCATGAGCATCGATACCGCACCCGGCGCCAGCGCCAACGCACTCGACGCCACGAGCGGCGTCGCCACCCGCCGCGATATACTGCACCGGCTGCTGATGACGCTCGGGCCCATCCTTGCAGCCCTTATCATCGCCGGCTGCATCCTGCTTGCCGTCGGCGTCGATCCGCTCGCCTATTACGGCTACGTGCTGGAGAAGGGGCTGTTCTCGCCGCTGGGCATCCAGCAGACGCTGACGCGCATGGCGCCGCTCTTGTTCCTCGCCGCCGGCCTGATCGTGGCCTTTCGCGCCGGCATGTGGAATCTGGGCGGCGACGGCCAGTTCCTGCTCGGGGCTGTCACGGCGGCCGCCAGCGCTCCCGTCCTGGTGCAGGTTATGCCGGCCTGGCTGGCGCTGATCTGTTCGTTCCTGATCTCCATGGTGGTGGCCATGGCGTGGTCGCTGCTGCCCGCGCTGCTGCGCGCCTATCAGGGCGTGAACGAGATCATCACCACGCTGATGATGACGTTCCTCGGCACCTCGCTCGCCAACGTGCTGGTCAAGCTCGTGTTCCGCGACCCCGGCACGACCGTGCCGCAGACGCGTACCTTGCCGGTCGAAGACAGGCTGCCGCGGCTCTTCGACACGACCATCACCAGCGGCCTCGTGCTCGGACTTGCGGCGATCATCATCGTGCATCTGGTGATGACGCGGACAGCGTTCGGACTGAAATTGAGGATCGTCGGCGCCAATCCGCGCGCGGCGGTTCATGCCGGGCTCGGTGTGCCTGGCCTGACGGTTGCCGTCTTTGCCATTTCGGCGGGCCTTGCAGGCCTTGCCGGCGCCGTCGACGTCATCGGCGTGCAAGGCAATGTCCGCGCCGACTGGAACCCCGCCTACGGCCT
>NZ_RZSB01000032.1:0-20836 GCF_004023285.1 Mesorhizobium sp. M2A.F.Ca.ET.067.02.1.1 | reverse complement strand
TGCCTGGGGAATCCGTCGAAGACCTTTCCGACCGCGACCTGCGCGACGTCGGCAGCCGGCGTCGCGACATCGCAAAGGCATTGGACCGCGAGTTCCGAGAGATCGGACTGCTGGGGACAGGTTGGCAGCGTCGTCGCTAAGGCAGTAAGGGAGTAGGGCAGTAGCGAAAAGAACCGCCTACTGCCCTACTGCCCTACTGCCTACCTACCTCACCACCTTCACCACCGTCCTATCCGACAGCAACGGAAGCAGCCTTGCCATGGTCCGCGCCGTCACCGCCACGCAGCCCTGGGTCGGCGTGAAGCCCGGCCGGGCCAGATGGAAGAAGATCGCGCTGCCGCGCCCGCGCAAGCGCGGCGCGATGTTCCAGTCGAGCACCAGGCAGACATCGTAGAGCCGGTCGTCGCGCTTCATCCGCTCATGGCTCGCGCCATAGGGGATCTTCACCGGACGGTTGTAGTTGCGGTCGTTAGGCACCTCGCACCAGCCGAGATCCGGACCGATCGGCGCCATCGGAAGCTTCGTCCTGCGCCCGCCCGCGAAATGATCGCCCCGGAAATAGCCCGACAGGATGCGCATCGACGCCAGCGGCGTCGCGCCATCCCCTTCATGCTTGTTGGCTGTGATGCCGCTGCGCCCCAGGGCGCAGGGAAACGCCGTTATGCCGGCTTGCAGGAAGCCTTGCGCGGGATTGCCGGGCCGCGTCCGCACCACCAAAACGCGCAGGCCTTTCGGCAAAAATGCGCCCGCCTCATTGCGCGCGCGTTTTTTCTTGTATGATCGTGTCACGGAACAAATCACTGTGATCGGCTGTTGCGCCGGTGAGCTTCCGCATAAATGGGGGGAGGTCAACTGAATATTCTTTTTAAAACAACGGATTGATATCCATGACATCACGCACCATCCTGATCGTCGATGACGACGACGACCTGCGCGCCACCCTGGTCGAGCAGCTGGCGCTCTACGAGGAATTCGACGTTCAGCAGGAATCGACCGCCGCGAAAGGCGTTGCCGCTGCGCGCGGCGGCGTCGTCGACCTGCTCATCATGGATGTCGGCCTGCCCGATATGGATGGCCGCGAGGCGGTGAAGATCCTGCGCAAGGGCGGCTACAAGGCGCCGATCATCATGCTGACCGGCCACGACACCGATTCCGACACGATTCTGGGTCTCGAGGCCGGCGCCAACGATTATGTGACCAAGCCCTTCCGCTTCGCCGTCCTGTTAGCCCGCATCCGCGCCCAGCTTCGCCAGCATGAGCAGAGCGAGGACGCCACCTTCTCGGTCGGACCCTACACGTTCAAGCCCAGCCAGAAGCTCTTGATCGATCCGCGCGGCGCCAAGGTGCGGCTGACCGAGAAGGAAGCCTCGATCATCAAATATCTCTACCGCGCCGACCAGAAGGTGGTGACGCGCGACGTGCTGCTGGAAGAGGTCTGGGGCTACAATTCCGGCGTCACCACGCACACGCTCGAGACCCATGTCTACCGGTTGCGCCAGAAGATCGAGCGCGATCCTTCCAATGCCGAAATTCTTGTGACAGAAAGCGGCGGCTACAAGCTGGTTCCTTAAACATTTCATGATCTAAGCAATTCCAGGAAAAGTACGAAACGGCTGGGCTTGGCGGCTTCGCCGTAGCCTTCCGTCCGGAATTGAGCCAAAAGAGATGAGAGCGGTCGGGCGGGACCGCTTCGGGTAGATCCTGATGCTGGAGGGTGATGGATCGGCTCGTTGCACGCATCGCACGATGCATGGTGGAGCGCTTCTCGCGCGCCCAGGAGGGCGCGCCGCTCCAAAGGAGGGACTGGACTGACCGCTCGGGGACACAGCTAGGATGGCGCTGGATGACGACATCCGCATCCTGTCCGGCGTGAAGCTTTTCCAGGGCTTCACCCAGGAACAGTTGCGCCTGCTCGCCTTCGGCGCCGAGACCACCATGCTGCAGGCCGACCATAAGCTCTACCGCGAGGATGATGTTGCTGATTCTGCCTACATCGTGGTCAGCGGCCTGATCACGCTCTATCGGGAGCTAGGGGGCGAACGCGTCCCGATCGGCACCGCGGGTCCGGGCACTATGCTGAGCGAACTGGCGCTGATAGCCGACACCAACCGGCTGACCAGCGCCTCCGCAGCGGTCGACTCTGAAGTGATCCGATTGAGCCGCAAGATGTTCCACCGAATCCTGGAAGAATATCCGGAGATCGCGGTGCTGTTGCATGAGCGCATCCTGGAGGAATTCCAGCAGATGATCGCCCGCATCGAGGAACTGGCGCCGCGTTTTACGGGGTAGGCGCCGCCGGAAGGCCCGTCCTAATCCAGGTCGAACCGCGCAATCACCGGCACATGGTCGGACGGCTTTTCCCAGCCTCGCGCCGCCTGCAGGATTTCATATCCCTTGAAGCTCGGCACCAGATTGGCAGACGACCAGACATGGTCGAGGCGGCGGCCGCGGTTCGACGCTTCCCAGTCCTTCGCGCGATAGCTCCACCAGGTGTAGAGCTTCTGCTCGGCCGGCACGTTGAGCCGCATCAGGTCGACCCAGCCGCCGGTCTTGCGCATCGCCTCGAAATTCGTCGTCTCGACCGGCGTATGGCTGACGACGTTGAGCAGCTGCTTGTGCGACCAGACATCGTGCTCCTGCGGCGCGATGTTCAGGTCGCCGACCAGGATCGACGCCGACGATTCGTCGCCGATCGCCGGCACGGAATTCATCTCGTAGACGAAATCGAGCTTGTGGCGGAATTTGCGGTTAATCTCCGGATCGGGCTCATCGCCGCCGGCCGGCACGTAGAAATTATGCACCAGCACCGATTTGCCGCCCGCCTGGACCCTGACCGACAGATGCCGGCTGTCGTCGATCTCGCAGAAGCGCCGCTTCTCGACCAGCTCGATCGGCCGGCGCGCGACGGTGGCGACGCCGTGATAGCCCTTCTGGCCGTGAAACAGGATGTGCTCGTAGCCCGCCTTGCGGAATGCCTTCTCCGGGAACAGCTCGTCCGGCACCTTGGTTTCCTGCAGGCACAGCACGTCCGGCGCATGCTCCTTCAGCAGCCGCTCGACGATCGGCATGCGCAGGCGCACGGAGTTGATGTTCCAGGTGGCGATGGTGAAAGGCATTCAGGCGGGTCCGGAAAGGAATCGCCGAACTAGTGCCAGCCGCGCGCCGGAAAGACAAGGTCGGCTATACTCACGGAGGTCGGCGCAGCCCCTCATTGCCCTGCCGGGCATTTCTCCCCGTAAACGGGGAGAAAGAAGCGGTTGCGACGCTCTGGGATCGGCGAAAGCGGTGACGCCAAGCCCCTTCTCCCCGTTCACGGGGAGAAGATGGCGGCAGCCAGATGAGGGGCGGCGCCAACGTAACGGGATAAAGCTCCGACCGCGGCGAAAGCCTACCGCGTCTTCGTGTTCAGCTCGCGGTTCGCCGTGTAGTCGATCGCAAACGTGTCGGCCGGGAAGCTAACGCCTTCCTTGGTGTTGAAGATCATCACCGTCGTGTCCTTGCCTTGCGCGTCGGTGATCGTCCACTGGCGCAGATCATAGGTCTTCGGGTCAAACATCATGGTGATCATGGCATTGCCGAAGACCGACTTGTCGGAAAGCTTGATGGTCGTGAGGTCGTCCTCTTCCTTGACGGCCTTGACGCGCCCGCCGGAGAGATCGATCCGGTCGTCGAGCAGCAATTTCAGCGGCGTCTTCGACAGCGGGTAGAGGTCGGAAGTGTTGAGCTTCTTGTTCAGGATCACCACCGACTTGCCGTCGGAGATGACGCGGAAGTTGGAGGAGCCGTCATAGTTGAAGCGGATCTTGCCCGGACGCTCCAGGAAGAACTTGCCGCCGGTCTGCTCGCCCTTCGGGCCGAACTGGACGAACTCGCCGCTCATCGACTTCACCGAGGAGAAATGATCAGCGATCTTCTGCGCCGCCGGCGGCACCGCCGCCTGCGCGGCCGCCACGAGCTGGTAGCCGGGCACAAGGTTGAGAGCGGCAGCTCCGCCAAGCATCAAGCCGAGGCCGAGGAGCTGGCGGCGGGTGATGGCGAATTCGGTCTGGGTGTTCATGCCGGTCACTTCCTGTGATTCGTGTCGTGGCAGTATCTGGACTCCCACTGGGGCCTAAGTTTGGCGGGTGCGCGACAACTTCGCACAAACGCGCCAGACGATTTCCGGTTGCCTGCTCACCCTACGTTCTGGTCGGGCCAAGGTTTGTCGAGATTCAGGTCAGGCCGGCCTCACCAGAATATTGACAAACCCTAGAACTTGTCATCCTCGGTCGGCACCAGAATCTCGCGTTTGCCGGCATGGTTGGCCGGGCCGACAATGCCTTCCTTCTCCATCTTCTCGATGATCGAGGCGGCGCGGTTGTAGCCGATGCCGAGCCGCCGCTGGATGTAGCTGGTCGAGGCCTTGCCGTCGCGCAGCACCACCGCCACCGCCTGGTCGTAGGGATCGTCGGAATCCTCGAAATTGCCGGCGCCACCGCCGCCGGAACCACCCTTGCCGGACGGGCCATCCTCGTCCTCTTCCTCGTCGTCCTCCGTGATGGCGTCGAGATATTCCGGCACGCCCTGCAGCTTCAGATGCGCGACGATCCGCTCGACCTCGTCGTCCGAGACGAACGGACCGTGGACGCGCTGGATGCGCCCGCCGCCGGCCATGTAGAGCATGTCGCCCATGCCGAGCAGCTGCTCGGCGCCCTGCTCGCCAAGGATGGTGCGGCTGTCGATCTTCGACGTCACCTGGAAGGAGATGCGGGTCGGGAAATTGGCCTTGATGGTGCCGGTGATGACGTCGACCGAGGGACGTTGCGTCGCCATGATGACATGGATGCCGGCGGCGCGCGCCATCTGCGCCAGGCGCTGTACCGCGCCTTCGATATCCTTGCCGGCCACCATCATCAGGTCGGCCATCTCGTCGATGATGACCACGATATAGGGCATCGGCTCGAGATCGAGGTTCTCGGTCTCGTAGATCGCCTCGCCGGTCTGGCGGTCGAATCCGGTCTGCACCGTGCGCGAGATCTTCTCTCCCTTTTTCTCCGCTTGCTGAACGCGTGCGTTGAAGCCGTCGATGTTGCGCACGCCGACCTTGGACATCTTGCGGTAGCGGTCCTCCATCTCCCGCACGGTCCATTTCAGCGCCACGACCGCCTTCTTCGGATCGGTGACGACCGGCGTGAGCAGATGCGGGATGCCGTCATAGACGGAGAGCTCGAGCATCTTCGGGTCGATCATGATCAGCCGGCATTCCTGCGGCGTCATCCGGTAGAGCAGCGACAGGATCATCGTGTTGATGGCGACCGACTTGCCGGAGCCGGTGGTGCCGGCGACCAGCACATGCGGCATCTTGGCGATGTCGACGATGACCGCCTCGCCATTGATGGTCTTGCCGAGCGCCAGCGCCAGCTTCGCCTTGGTCGTCTCGAAGTCGCGACTGGCCATGATCTCCCTGAGATAGACCGTCTCGCGCTTGGCGTTGGGCAGCTCGATGCCGATGGCATTGCGGCCAGGCACCACGGCGACGCGGCAGGCGATCGCGCTCATCGAGCGGGCGATGTCGTCGGACAGGCCGATGACGCGCGAGGACTTGATGCCGGGCGCCGGCTCCAGCTCGTAGAGCGTGACGACCGGACCGGGGCGGACATGGATGATCTCGCCCTTGACGCCGAAATCCTCCAGCACGCCTTCGAGCAGCCGCGCGTTCTGCTCCAGCGCGTCCTTCGACAGGCTTGGATCCTTGGCGACGTTCTTCGGCTCGGACAGGAAATGCAGCGACGGCATCTCGAACGTGTCGGAGCCGATCAGCGAGGTCTGCGCCTCGCGCTGTACACGGGCGCCCGGCACCGGCCGCGCCGCCGGCGCCGCGACACGGGTCGCGGCATCGGAGCGGAAATTCTGCACCTTGGCGTGCGCGCCGCGCCGCTGGGCAGGCGCCTCGTCGTCGAAGTCGTCGAGGTCGACGTCCTCGTCCTGCTCGTTTTCGAAAATATCCTGGTCCGCCGGATCGACTGAAGCGCTGCGGTCGTTGACCATGGCGGCAAAGAATTCCGGCTCGACACGGGCGCGGCCGCCCGGGCTCACCCGGCTTTCGGCGAATTCGGCAGATTCGACGCGCTCGGCGGCGCGCCGCCAGGCGCTGGACTTGGGCTGCATCGGCGGCTCGAACTCGTCGCGCTCCCGCCTGCGGCGCTCGGCGCGGCGGTGCAGGAAGGCGCGGAACGACAGCCACCAATGGGTGAGGGCGCCGAGCGCCAGGATGCCTTCGTCGCCCTCGTCCTCATCCTCGTCGAACAGCATCTCGTCCTGCTCGCGCGGATCGGGCGCCGCAGCGCGCTCCATGACGGCGAAGCCGTTCTTACGCGCGATCAGCGCCGAGCCATAGGCAAACAGCCATAACATCGGCGCGGCGAGGACGACCGCTATGATCGTCGCGAAAAGCCCTTTCGGGTAACCGCCGACGGCGATGCCCGGGATCTTCAGCACCATGTCGCCGAAGACGCCACCAAGCCCGGTCGGCAGCGGCCAGGTGTTGGGCGGCGTCACGCAGCCGGCGATGGCCGCGGCCAGAAGCGCGAAGCCGAACCAGGCGAAGCCGCGCTTCGGCAATTTGTCGACGCCGCGCGCGGTGAAAAGCAGAAAGCCCCAGACAACCGCGGGCACCAGACCGGCCACGGCGGCAAGACCGAAGAACTGCATGGCAAGGTCGGAGAACACCGCACCCGCATAACCCATGGCGTTGGTGACGACGTTGCTGGTGGCGTGCGAGAAGCTCGGGTCGGCAACGTTCCACGTGGCCAAAGCCGCGATGCCGAAGGCGGTGAACAGGAACAGCCCGGCGCCGGCCAGCCGCCCGACCTGACGCCGCGCGAATGCCTGGATGCCGTGCCCCGTATCGGTCAGCGCGAGCGGTGCTGAGGCGCCTGAACGCATGCTCTTCCCCGTGATCGTTGCCTGGCCGGGCGCATGGCGCATTCCGGCAGATTCGAACGCCAGACTATCGGGGGGAAGGTTAAGGCCGCATTAACCATGGACCTTTACCGGAGATGGCGCGGAACGACGGTGGCGAGCCGCGAAGCCCGCCACCTTTTTGCTTGAAACGCCGAAACGATCAGGCCTTTTCGGACCCGACCTCGGGCATCACTTGTTGGCGCCGCCATACGCCATCAGATTGGCGCAGAATTCGGCGTGAGGCTTGCTCATCGCCGCGTCCTGGCACTCCTTCATCATCTTGTCTTGCTTGTCCTTGGGCGTCGCCGCCCAGGCCGTCTTGAAGTCGGCTTCGGGCTCTGGACAAAAAAGGAGGCCCGGAAGGGTGTTCCGGGCCTCAAGGCGTGAGCCCCTTTCGAGACATCACGACGGGATCTTGGGAGGAATTCCGGGCCAGCGGGAGGAGGATCCGCCGGCCCTCGGGGCAATTCCAGGAAGGCATGAAACCCTCCGGAATTGCGCCCATGCAAAGGGCAAAGGCAGCCTTACGGCACCACTTCGCCGTGCTGGGTGACGTCGAGACCCTCGACCTCTTCCTGGGTCGACGGACGCAGGCCGACCAGCGCCTTGACGATGTAGAGGATCACGAAGGTGGCGATCGCCGTCCACAGGATGGTGAAGACGATGCCGTAGAGCTGCTTGCCGACAGAGGCGTCCTTGCCGAGCGCGTTGATGGTCGGATCGGCGAGCGCGCCGGTGAGCAGCGCGCCGACGATGCCGCCAACGCCGTGCACGCCGAAGGCATCGAGCGAGTCGTCATAGCCGAACGCGTGCTTAAGCTTGACCGCCGAGATGTAGCAGATGACGCCGGCGAGGATGCCGACGACGAAGGCGCCGGTCGGGTTGACGAAGCCGGAGGCCGGCGTCACCGCCACTAGGCCAGCGACCGCGCCCGAGATGATGCCGAGCACCGAAGGCTTCTTGGCGACGATCCATTCGGCGAACATCCAGGCGAGCGCCGCAGCGGCGGTGGCAACCTGCGTGTTCATCATCGCGGCGCCGGCAAGGCCATCGGCCGCCAGTTCTGAACCGGCGTTGAAACCGAACCAGCCGACCCACAGCAGCGAGGCGCCGATGACCGAGTAGACCAGGTTATGCGGCGCCATGTTGGTGGTGCCGTAGCCCTCGCGCTTGCCCAGCACCAGCGCGCAGACCAGACCCGCGACACCGGCGTTGATGTGGACGACCGTGCCGCCGGCGAAGTCGAGCACACCGGCCGAACCGAGGAAGCCGCCGCCCCACACCCAATGCGCGATCGGCGCGTAGACGAACACCAGCCACAGGCCCATGAAGATCAGCAGCGCCGAGAATTTCATGCGCTCGGCGAAGGCGCCGGCGATCAGCGCCGGCGTTATGATGGCGAAGGTCAACTGGAACATCGAGAAGACGAATTCGGGAATATTCGCCACGCCTGGCAGCCAGAGCGTCGAGACGGTGATGCCGTGGTGGAAGAACCGCGAGAAGCCGCCGACATAGCTGTTCAAGCTGGCGGATTCGTTGGTGGTGAAGGCGAGCGAATAGCCGAACATGAACCACAGCACCGTCACCAGGCAGGTGATGGCGAAGCTCTGCATGATGGTGGCGAGCACGTTCTTCTTGCGCACCATGCCGCCGTAGAACAGCGCCAGGCCCGGAATGGTCATCATCAGCACCAGCGCAGTCGAGGTCAGCATCCAGGCGGTATTGCCGGTGTCGAGAACCGGGGTCGGAGCGGCGGGCGCCGCAGGCGCCGCCGGAGCGGCCTCCTGCGCGAAGGCGGCGGCGGTGCTCAGCGCTACGAGAGCGAGCGAAGCGGCCGCGCGTCCCGTCGTCTTCAAGGTGGAAGGAATATTCATTTAACTCTCCGTTGGAATGGATGGTCGCCGCTCAGAGCGCGTCGGTGTCTGTTTCGCCGGTACGGATGCGCACCGCCTGGTCGATGCCGAAGACGAAGATCTTGCCGTCGCCGATCTGGCCGGTCTTGGCGGCCGAAGTGATGGCTTCGACGGCCTTGTCGACCATGTCGGCGCCGACCGCGACCTCGATCTTGATCTTGGGCAGGAAGCTGACCGCGTACTCCGCGCCGCGATAGATTTCCGTGTGCCCCTTCTGACGCCCGTAGCCTTTAACTTCGGTGACGGTCAGGCCCTGGATGCCGACGGCGGTGAGCGCTTCGCGCACCTCGTCGAGCTTGAACGGCTTGATGATTGCCATCACGATTTTCATAAGGTTTCACCCTTTGCTGTTGCGGTCCCCCGCGTTTGCACACCTACACCGATCCCGAGGAGAGCCGGAGAGTGCCCGACAGGATTCAAGCTCCGTGCCAATTGCCGAAGCAGGGCGTTAACCTGTTGTAAACAAAGGGGCAGATCGGCCTGCGCACATCATTTGTGCGCGGCCGCATCGGGTGTCGTGATCAAAAAATAGGCAAAATTTCAAAAATGCCTGCTTGGCAGGCATCGACCAGAACCCGGCTCAGCGCTTGAGTCGGATTAGGCCTTCCTGGGCGACCGAAGCGATGAGCGTTCCGTCCCGCGCGAACAGCGAACCGCGGGTGAAGCCGCGCGACCCCTGTGTCGACGGGCTGTCCTGATTGTAGAGGATCCAGTCGTCGAGCGAGTGGCTGCGGTGGAACCACATGGCATGGTCGAGGCTGGCCGCCTGGATGTCGCGGTCGAAGATGGCGCGGCCATGCGCGAAGGTCGAGGTGTCGAGCAGCGTCATGTCGGAGAGGTAGGCGAGCACGGCCGCCTGTATCGCACGGTTTTCGGGCACCGGGCCGGTGGTGCGGATCCAGATGTTCTGCTGCGGCTCCAGCTTCTCGCGGCTTGTATAGTGCTTCAGCATCACCGGCTTCATCTCGATCGGCCGGTCGCGATCCCAGTAGCGCCTGATGCCTTCCGGCACCGCTTCGCCGAATTTGCCGAGCAGCTCGCGCTGGGACAGCAGCGTGTCGGGCGCCGGCACGTCGCGCGGCATCGGCATCTGGTGCTCAAGGCCAATCTCGTCCTGCTGGAACGAGGCCTCCAGCGAGAAGATCGCCTGGCCATGCTGGATCGCCACGACCCGGCGCGTGGTGAAGGAGCCGCCGTCGCGGATGCGGTCGACCTCGTAGACGATCGGCAGCTTGGTGTCGCCGGGCCGCATGAAATAGCCGTGCAGCGAATGCACGTGGCGCTCCGGTTCCACGGTGCGCTGCGCGGCGACCAGCGCCTGGGCGATGGTCTGGCCGCCGAAGACGCGCTGCCAGTCGACCTTTGGGCTGCGACCACGATACAGATTGTGTTCGAGCTGCTCGAGGTCGAGAATGTCGAGAAGCTCGTCCATGGCCGCCGTCATGTCTGAAATCCTTCAAGGGATGCGCCATGGCCGGTTTCGGACAGGATGTGCGGCCAGTCAAGGCCGCAAGCGGCGGCCGGACGAAGCCGCGAAAGGATGATGCCATGGTCGACCGCAAGCCGGATGGAGCAAAGGCCGACGCGAACCGCGAAGCGCCGCTCGACGTGCTCATCGCCGGCGCGGCTTATGTCGGCCTCACCGCGGCCGTGTCGCTGAAGCAGGCGCGGCCGGGCCTCGCCATCGCCGTCGTCGACGCCGCGCCTGCGGGCGTCTGGCAACGGGACGGCCGCGCCTCGGCCATCGCCGCCGCCGCCAGCCGCATGCTGGAGCAGCTCGGTGTCTGGGACGAAATCGCGCCGGAAGCGCAGGCGATCACCGAAATGATCATCACCGATTCGCGCGCCGCCGACCCGGTGCGCCCGGTGTTCCTGACCTTCGACGGCGAGGTGGCGCCGGGCGAGCCTTTCGCCCACATGGTCGCCAACCGTGACTTGAACGGCGCGCTGCGCCGCCGCGCCGAAAAGCTCGGCATCGATATCATCGAAGGCGTCGCGGTCAGCGCCTTCGACGTCAACGGCGCCGGCATCACGGTGCATCTGGCCGACGGCGCGGCGATGAAGGCGCGGCTGCTGATTGCCGCCGATGGCGTCAACTCCAGGCTGCGCGACCTGGCCGGCATCAAGACCGTCAAATGGGAATACGGCCAGTCCGGCATCGTCTGCACGGTGGCGCATGAGCGCCCGCACAACGGCCGCGCCGAGGAGCATTTCCTGCCAGCAGGCCCCTTCGCGACACTGCCGCTGAAGCCGGACAAGGACGGAACCAACCGCTCGTCGATCGTCTGGGTGGAGCGCACGCAAGATGCGAAGGCTCTGGTCGAGGGCGACGAGTTCGTTTTCGAGCACGATCTGGAGCAGCGCTTCGGCCTGAAGCTCGGCGAAATAAGGGTCGTCGACAAGCCGCGCGCCTGGCCGCTCGGCCTGACGCTGGCCCGCGCCTTCGTCGCGCCGCGCATCGCGCTCGCCGGCGACGCCGCCCATGGCATCCACCCGATCGCCGGCCAGGGCCTCAATCTCGGCTTCAAGGATGTCGCCGCGCTCGCCGAAGTCATCGTCGAGGCTGACCGGCTCGGCCAGGATATCGGCGCCCTCGACGTGCTCGAGCGCTACCAGCAATGGCGCCGCTTCGACACGCTGCAGATGGGCGTCACCACCGATGTCTTGAACCGTTTGTTCTCCAACGACATCGGCCCGCTGCGCGCCGTCCGCGATCTCGGCCTCGGGCTGGTCGAGCGCATGCCCCGACTGAAGGATTTCTTCATCCGCCAGGCCTCGGGCCTCTCCGGCGACACGCCGAGGCTGCTGAAGGGCGAGGCGATCTGAACCCTTTCCTGGAGGAATAGCGGCAGCGCCTCTCATTTCGTCATCCACGGGCGGAGTGACGCGAAGCGGAGCGCAGACCCGAGGATCCATTCCGTTCCCTCCGCCAAGGAACGCAGCGACGCAGAATCTGCACCGATGCGGCGCTCCGATGTCACGGAATGGATTCTATGGTCTGCGCGCGTCGCTTCGCTCCTTGCTCCGCCATAGAATGACGACGCGAGAGGCGTTTCGCTCCATCACGAAGGCAGGCGATACGGTCGTCGCCGCGCGGTGAAATTCAGGTCAGGCCGAGTCGAAAATGGCGGATCCCGAGAACCGGAGCGGAGCGTACTTGAAAGTACGTGAGCACCGGAAGCGCGGGGAGCCGGCATTTGCAGGCCGGCCTCACCTGAATTCTAGTTCACCTCGAACCCCAGCTTCTGCCGCAACCTCAGCATCCGCTGGTCGGGTATCTTGAGGCTCTGCTCGCCGCCTTGCGCGACACGGTTCAGCATGCTGAGCAGGTCGTCGCGCTCATGCGGGTCGAGGCGGCCGCGCAGGAAGGGCGCGAGCTTGTCGATGACAATCGTCGTGTCGTCGACCTGCGCAGCCGCCCATTTTGCGTAGACGACGGCCTCGTCGGTCTTCTTCGGGCTTTCCGCGATCTGCGAGATGACATCCCGGATAACAGCCTCGCGCTTCGGCAGCACCGGCCCTTGCTCGGCAACGATCGCGGTGATCAGCGTCGCGGCCGCCACCACCGGATCGTCGATCGCCGTGAGCGGCGAGAGCGCGGCCTGCTTGCGCAGCTTCTTGCGCCGTATGTTGCCCTGGACGCGTCCGACGACGTCGGCGACCTCACGCGCGGCGTCGCTCATATATTTCAGCCGGTACCACCAGATGGCGGCCGCTCCGAGCAGGCCAAGTATCGCGATAAGAATAGGCATGCCGAATTCCCCCGAAATCGCGGCGACGATAAGAGAGATGCGGCGTTGCTTCAACACGCAACGGTCGCGTCCGTGAAGAAACCCTGAAGATGTTTCCCGCGTGAGACGGCCGCAACGCGCCGTGCCCGGCCCTGACCGGCGCCTATGACCCCGGTATGTCGTAGATCGCCCTGACCTCGACCGTGCCGAGCTCGGCCAGCGGAATGCGCTCCGCGATCTTCAGCGCCTCGGCAAGGTCGGCCGCCTCGACCATGACGAAGCCGAGCAGCTGCTCCTTGGTCTCGGCGAACGGCCCGTCGGTCACCAGTACCTTGCCCTTGCGCCGCCTCAGCGACTTCGAGGTCTTCACCGATTGCAGGGCCTGTGCGATGACCAACCTGCCTTGCCTGTCGAGTTCCCAGTCATAGGCAAGCGAGTCGGCATCGAGCCTGGCCGCCCGTTCCGGGGTGAGCGCGTAAAGGTCCTTCTCCTCGCCATAGACCAGCAGGACATATTTCATTTCGAGCTCCCTTCGATGGCCACGTTGTAAGAGGCAAAGGCGGCGGTGTCAGTTTTGTTTGCCGTGGCCACGTGGTCGAGCAGGCACGCCGCCACGCCGACAATAGCGATGGCCGCAAGCAGTCGACCGAAACCGGGCGCCGGCGGATCCAGCCAGAACTCCTCCGCTCGCCGGGCATTTCGCTCCGGCTTCCCCCAGATCGCAACAAACAGATTGTCCATCTCAAATCTCCATCGGCCGCGAGTGGCCGCCCGCAGGACGGTCGGGCCGATGGCAAGTCGACATTCTTGCGCGCATTTTTTTTGAGATTTTTCGGTCTGCCCACCACACGGGCGGAAAGCGCGTCGAGATTCCGGTGAGGCGGCCTCACCCGAATCTCGACGCGCCGGAGGATGGCCTTCCGCCGCGCCCGCGCTATAGTCCAGGAGAACGCCGGCGGCCGCCGGCGCAACCCCGACAGACCAGGAGGACTCCATGGATCGCACCGCAAACGCCGTCTGGAAAGGCAATCTGACGGAAGGCCAGGGCACGCTCGACACGCAGAGCGGGACCTTGAAGGGCACGCCCTATTCCTTCAAGGCGCGCTTCCAGGACGAGAGCGGCAAATCCGGCACCAATCCGGAAGAGCTGATCGCGGCGGCGCATGCGGGCTGCTACGCCATGCAGCTGTCGCATTTCCTGGCCGAGAACGGCACGCCGGCCGCGGAGCTCGATGCCAAGGCGGTGGTGACGCTGGTTCCCGGCACCGGCATCACCGGCAGCGCCATCACCCTGGTCGGCAAGGTACCCGGCATCGACGCGGCGAAGTTCAAGGAACTGGCCGAGAAGGCCAAGGCGGAGTGCCCGGTGTCGAAAGCGCTGGGGGCGATCAAGGTGTCGCTGGATGCAAGGTTGGGGTGACTGCGTTTTAATCTGAACGGCAGCGATCCTTCGCCTCCCTCTCTGCCCTGCCGGGCATCTCCCCCTCAAGGGGGGAGATCAGATGTCACGCCGGGTTTCGCCAATCGCCGACGTTGTTCACCGCGACGTTGTCGGCTAATCGCCGACGTTGAAAGAGGAGAGCCGGCAATCGAGCTGCCAATCTCCCCCCTTGAGGGGGAGATGTCCGGCAGGACAGAGAGGGGGGCCTCGCGCCAACGTAATGTGGTGAGCTAGCCGCCCAGCGCCTCGATCTTCGCCCGCAGCGCCGCGACCTCCTCCTCTAGCGCCTTGACCCGCGCCTCGAGGTCGGAGTCTGCCAATGCCGCCGGCTGCCAAGCCGCTGCCACAGAGGCCGCCTCCACCGGTCCGCTGAGCAAATGAACGTAGCGTTCCTCGCGCTGACCGGGCGCGCGTTCGAGCAGCTGGATCAGCGGCGGTCGGCGGCCGATCATCAGGTCGAGATTGTCGCGCAGCTCCTCGATCGAGGCGAAACGCGCCATCCGCTCGGAGCGCGCCAGCAGTTCATGCGCCGTCTGCGCGCCGCGCAGCAGCAAGAGCCCGATCACCGCGATCTGCGGCGTGGTCAGCGAAAAGCGCTGCGCCATCAGATGCTCGTAGCGCTCGACGCGCGAGGCGAAGGCCTGGCGCACCAGCCCTTTCTGCTCGAGCGTGCTCAGCGCCCGCCGGATCTCGGTCAGCTCCAGCGCCATGACAGGCTCGCGCGCCGTCTTCTGGTTGGCGGCGGCGTGCGCGCCGTTGAGCGTCAGCGGATAGACGTCCGGCGTCAGCTCCTTCTTCTCGATCAGCGAGCCCAGCACGCGCGCTTCGACGGCGGAAAGGACGGGGAGATCGGTCATTGGCTGCAATCCTTTCTAGCGCTGGCGGGACAGCGCTCCCCTCTGTCATGCCGGACATCTCCCCCACAAGGGGGGAGATCAGCAGCTTCGTCAACAGCGCTCACTCTTCGACGACGGCGATTGGCGAAAGCCGCGATGACAGCCAATCTCCCCACCCGTGGGGGAGATGTCCGGAAGGACAGGGGGGCGCGAAGGATCGCTGCTTGCGAGATTGTCGCGAACGAAGAGGCGAAGCCTAAACCCTTCGCTCCACCATCATCTTCTTGATCTCCGCGATCGCTTTCGCAGGGTTCAAGCCCTTCGGGCAGGTCTGCGCGCAGTTCATGATGGTGTGGCAGCGATAGAGCCGGAACGGGTCTTCGAGATTGTCGAGCCGCTCGCCCGTCGCCTCATCTCGGCTGTCGATCAGCCAGCGATAGGCCTGCAGCAGCGTCGCCGGACCGAGATAGCGGTCGCCGTTCCACCAGTAGCTCGGGCAGGAGGTCGAGCAGCAGGCGCACAGGATGCACTCGTAGAGCCCGTCGAGCTTCTCGCGGTCCTCATGGCTCTGCAGCCATTCCTTGGCCGGCGTCGGCGAAACCGTCTTCAGCCAAGGCTCGATCGAGGCGTGCTGGGCATAGAAATTGGTGAGGTCGGGCACCAGGTCCTTGATCACCGGCATATGCGGCAGTGGGTAGATCTTCACCGCGCCGGAAATGTCGTCGGCGCCCTTGGTGCAGGCGAGCGTGTTCGAGCCGTCGATATTCATGGCGCAGGAGCCGCAAATGCCTTCGCGGCAGGAACGGCGCAGCGTCAGCGTCGGGTCGATCTTGTTCTTGATCCACAGAAGCGCATCCAGCACCATCGGCCCGCAATCGTCCATGTCGACGAAATAGGTGTCCATGCGCGGGTTTCCGCCATCGTCCGGTGACCAGCGGTAGATGCGGTATTCGCGCAGGTTGGTGGCGCCCTCCGGCTTCGGCCAGGTCCTGCCCTGCTGGACCTTGGAATTCTTCGGAAGCGTGAGTTCGACCATTACCTGCGGTCCTTTCGGATGACGAGCTTCAGCCCGGACCAGATTTCGTTGACGGCGGCGACCTTGACGTCGACCAGGTCGCGCTTCAGCGCCTCCGACCGGATCACGTCCTCGGTGACGTCGGTCGGCACTTTCGATGCCTTCTTCGGCCAGGAGACCCAGATCATGCCGTCGCGCTTGATCGCCGTCTCGATGCCGGCCAGACTGTCCTCGATCTCGGCCCGCTGCCCGGTGAAGGCGTGCACGGCATCGTATTTGCGGCTGCCCGAAATCGCCGACCACCTTGGCAGCCGATCGACCTCGGCAAACTTTACTGCCTCGGCCAAATCATCGAGCTCCGGCGGCAGCGCGATGAAGGCGGCGACCATGCCGTCCTTCAGGCCGAGCTTGGCCGGAAGGGGCGTGCCGAAATATCCCGCGGCCGCCAATGCCATCGTCAATACACCCTGGCCTTCGGCGCGATCTTGGCCGGGTTGATGCCGCCGTCCTTTTCCGCCAGCAGCGTCTCGGTATGCACCGGCCGGTAGGTGAGCGTCACCGTGCCGTCCTCGCCGACATGGGCCAGCGTGTGCTTGCGCCAGTTGGCGTCGTCGCGGGCCGAGAAATCCTCCCGCGCATGCGCGCCGCGGCTCTCCTTGCGCGCCGCGGCGCCATAGACCGTGGTGATGGCGTTGGCCATCAGGTTTTCCAGCTCCAGCGTCTCGACGAGGTCGGAATTCCAGATCGTCGAGCGGTCGGTGACCTTGATGTCCTTGAGCTCGCCCCAGATCTCGGAAACGCGCTTGCAGCCATTGTCGAGCGATTGCTGCGTGCGGAAAACCGCCGCGTCTTCCTGCATCGCCCGCTGCATCTTTTCCCGCAAGCTTGCCGTCGGCGTCGAGCCGTTGGCATGACGCAGCCGGTCGAAGCGGTCCATGATTTTCTCGACCGAGGCCGCGTTGGGCGCAGGGATGGGCGAATTGCGGTCGATCACCTCGCCGGCGCGAATGGCCGCGGCACGGCCGAAGACGACAAGATCAATCAGCGAGTTGGAGCCCAGCCGGTTGGCGCCGTGCACGGACGCGCACGCTGCCTCGCCCACCGCCATCAGACCGGGCAGCACGCGGTCGGGATTCTCGGCCGTCGGGTCGAGCACCTCGCCCCAATAATTGGTCGGCACGCCGCCCATATTATAGTGCACCGTCGGCAGCACCGGGATCGGCTCCTTGGTCAGGTCGACGCCGGCGAAGATCTTCGCCGATTCCGAAATGCCCGGCAGCCGCTCATGCAGCACCGCCGGGTCGAGATGGTCGAGATGCAGGAAGATGTGATCCTTCTTCGGCCCGACGCCGCGGCCTTCGCGGATCTCCATCGTCATGCAGCGCGAGACCACATCGCGCGAGGCGAGGTCCTTGGCGGACGGCGCATAGCGCTCCATGAAGCGCTCGCCCTCGGAATTGACCAGATAGCCGCCCTCGCCGCGCGCGCCTTCGGTGATCAGACAGCCGGCGCCATAGATGCCGGTCGGGTGGAACTGCACGAACTCCATGTCCTGCAGCGCGAGCCCGGCTCTGGCCGCCATGCCGCCGCCATCGCCGGTGCAGGTATGCGCCGAGGTGGCGGAGAAATAGGCGCGGCCGTAGCCGCCGGTCGCCAGCACCACCATCTTGGCCGAGAAGCGGTGGATGGTGCCGTCATCGAGATTCCAGGCCACCACGCCGGTGCAGGTGCCGTCCGGCTCGGTGATCAGGTCGAGCGCGAAATATTCGATGAAGAACTGCGCATTGTTCTTCAGCGACTGGCCGTAGAGCGTGTGCAGCATGGCATGGCCGGTGCGGTCGGCTGCCGCGCAGGTGCGCTGCACCGGCGGGCCATCGCCGAAATTCATCATCATGCCGCCGAACGGCCGCTGGTAGATCTTGCCCTCTTCCGTGCGCGAAAACGGCACGCCGTAATGCTCGAGCTCGTAGACCGCCGCGGGCGCCTCGCGCACCATATATTCCTGCGCATCGATATCGCCCAGCCAATCCGAGCCCTTGACGGTGTCGAAGAGGTGCCACTGCCAGTTGTCGGGGCCCATATTGGCGAGCGAGGCGGCGATGCCGCCTTGCGCGGCGACCGTGTGCGAGCGGGTCGGGAACACCTTGGTGATGCAGGCGGTGCGCAGCCCCTGCTCGGCCATGCCGAGCGTGGCGCGCAGGCCGGCGCCGCCGGCGCCGACGATCACCACGTCGAATTTGTGATCGACAAAAGTGTAGGCGGAAGCCGTGCCGGCTGTATTTGCGTTGGCCAAGACGTCAGCCTCCGAATGCGAGTTTGAGCAGGGCAAACAGCGAAGCGACGCCGACTGCCACGCAGAAGAAGGTGTTGAGCGCGATCAGCGCCAGCTTCATGCCTTCGCCATGGACATAATCCTCGATGATCACCTGCATGCCGATGCGCATGTGATAAAGCGGCGAGATCAGCACCAAGCCGAACATGACCACCACAAACGGGTTCGCGAGCGCGGCCCGCACCTCCGCGTAGCCGTGGCCGTTGATCGCGATCAGGAAGCCGACGAAGAACAGGACCAAAGGAATGTTGGCGATGGCGGTCAGCCGCTGCCGCCAGAAATGCCCGGTGCCTTCGCGGGCCGAGCCGAGGCCGCGGACCCTCGCCAGCGGCGTGCGCATGTCCGAATTGTGCGCGTTCATCAAAAGGCCCCCCTTGCCGCATAGCCCGCTATCCAGATCAGGAGCGTCAGCACGATCGAGCCGGCGAGCGTCGCCCAGGCGATCTTCGAGGCGGTGTGTTTTTCGAGCCCCGCGCCGGTGTCCCAGATGAGGTGGCGCAGCCCGCCCAGCATGTGGTGCATCAGCGCCCAGGTATAACCGAACAGAACCAGCCGGCCGAGCCAGGAGCCGAATGCCCAGTCGACCCAGTCGAAGGCGGCCTGCGAGCTCGCGGCGGCGATCAGCCACGCCGCCACCAGCAGCGTGCCGAAATAAAGCGCGCCGCCGGTGATGCGATGGATGATCGACATCGTCATCGTGATCGGCGGCCGGTAGATCGTCAGATGCGGCGAGAGCGGCCGTTCACGTCTGGCAACTGCGCGGGTGGCTGGTGATTTGCTCATGGCTGCCCCAGTTCGGCGTCCTGGATGCCGCTACCGAGGAGCAGCGTTTTCCGCCCTCATATATGGCTCCGGACAGGCGGTTTCTAATTCTCTTTTTGCACCGCGTCAAAGCCGGAAAATCGTTTTGGAAACATCATTTAGTCTGACAAACCGGTGGTCGCGCGCTTCAATCGATTAGCGGCTGTTTCGAAGCCGGCGCAACGTCGCTGCAGTGCGGTATACACAGCTGCGTGGACAAGCGCGGGTGTGCTGAGATTCAGGTCAGGCCGAGTCGAAGTACGTGAGCACCGGAAGCGCAGGAAGCCGCCATTTGCAGGCCGGCCTCACCTGAATATCAGCACACCTGCTATCTCCGACAGGTCTGCGGGGTGGACCCCCTCTTCATCACCAGCGCTTCGCGTCCGTCGATCACGATTGCGTCATGCGTGGCCGCTTCCTGGTAGCGGCTGCTCTGGTTGGCGGGCGAGGCCGCGAATTCCTCGGTCGAGCCATCCGGGCGAGCCACGCGCAGCGACGAGCCGAGATTCTGGATGGTGATCATGCCGCCATTGCCGCATCTGTAGGTGGCTGTGCCGATGCCGGATCGCGGCACGGTGAGGTCGGTGATGATCTTGGTTGCCTGGGGTGCGGACGTTTTGGGCGCAGTGGCTTCCTGCGGCATTTGAGATGCCGGCGGCGCTGGAGGCGTCGCGGATGCGGCGGACTGCTGTGCCAGCGCAGGCGCGGCCACCGGGGCCGCCGCATTGGCCGCCTTCGGCACGCCGTCCTGCGGCACGCAGGCCGCGGCTGCGAGAAGCAGCGGGATGGTGATCGACACCCGAACCGTGTGGCCAAAGCTCATGCGCTGCCCTTTCGTGCGCGGCACGCTACAGCAATTCCAGGAAAAGTGTGAAACGGTTTTCCGTCCGGAATTGCGTCAAAACAAAGAGATAGAGTGGTTTGTCGTTTCCGTTAAACGGCGAACCGCTCTAGCCACGCGAGGCATCAAGATCAAGTTCACCCAGAGTGAGCCGGCTGCATGCCCGCCCGACGGCGGCAAGAAACCGGCCCTCGAAATTAACCATGCTCCTTAAGAACCGGTGCCGAAAGCCCCCTGCCTCTTAACAAAGGTTAAGAAAGGGTTAATTTCCGATTCGGACCGGAATCCAGGCGCGATCCGTCGCGCCATCAAGGGAGAGCGACATGCGTTCGAATTCAGTGCGGGCTAGCCTTGCCGCAACAGTGCTGGCGGGATTGGTCTTGGCGATCGCCGCGCCGGCCGAAGCCGGCTTGCGCCATCACGACCGCGTCTATGCCGATTCCTTCGGCAATCTCGTCATCGACAGCGCCGCCGGCTACAAGCGCATCATCGTCGGCAAGGGCAAGCTTGCCGCGAAGCTTTCCGAATTCACCAGCGCCGGTCAGCCCGATGTCGTCTATGACGACGCGGACGAGCCCGGCGCGCCCGGCTGCTATCAGCCGCCGGTGCTGGTCAAGGGCCGATCTTATATGTACGGGCTTTCCGACGGCGAGATGCCCAACCTCAGCCCTTGCCGTTGAAGATCGTCGGCGTTTGACGTCGCCTGAGCGCGCCTGACACGCGCACGCAGTCGCGGCCGGCATTCTTGGCGTCGTAGAGCGCGGCGTCGGCGCGCCGCAGAAGATCGGCAAACCCTTCGTCGGCGGCCAGCTCCGCCACGCCGAAGCTTGCGCTGCAGCGATGGTCGGCGGGCAGGCCCTCGATCGGCAAGGCTCCGAATGCGTTGCGCGCGCCTTCGGCAAACAGCCGCGCCGCCGCAAGATTGGTGCCCGGCAGGATGATGGCGAACTCCTCGCCGCCGATACGGCCGGCGACATGGTGCCT